>CANLGS010000467.1 GCA_947490035.1 Gemmataceae bacterium | reverse complement strand
GGGATGAAGCCGTTGGCGATCAGCGGCGCGAGCGCCGGGTCTTTGAGCGGACCGGCTTCGAGCTTGCGGCAGTAGAAGCAGTCGTCCGTCCCGACGACGACGAGCAGCGGCAGTCCCTTGTCTTGCGCTTCCTTGCGAGCGGTGTTGTAGTCGGTCCGCCACGTGACTTGCGGAGCGGGCGCGGGGCGAACCGGCTGTGCGGAAGCCGGGAGAGCTTGCCACAGCGCCGCGGCGGTCACGAGCGGGAACAGGGCGCACAGACGTGTGACGGGACTAATCATGAAGCAAACCCCTGGTGCAAAACGACACGGCACGAACAGTTCGGCGCGCCCTCCGGGTCAACGCTGAACGAAACCCGAAAGCAGTTCCTCCACCCTCGACTCGATCAGGCTCTGGGGTGGGCCTTCTGGTAGCTCTTCTGAAGTCGCTGCGTGGTCACGTGCGTGTAAACTTGTGTCGTCGCCAGGCTCTTGTGGCCGAGCAGTTCTTGGACCCCGCGGATGTCGGCGCCGGCGTCGAGCATGTGGGTCGCGAAACTGTGTCGGAACGTGTGCGGACTGGTTCGCGGGTCGAGGCCCGCCGCCTTCAGGTGATTCGCGAGCAACCGGCCGACGCTGCGAGTCGTGAGCCGACCGCCCTTGTTGTTCAGGGACACTGCCACCGTGTCTTGTGCGGTTCGTTCGAGCAGGGCCTTGCGGTCTTCGAGCCAGCGTGAGATCGCTTTGCTCGCGTCCGGACCCAGGAGGGCCAGCCGCTCTTTCTTTCCCTTGCCCCGAACCGTCATGACACCATCATTCAAGTCGATGCTCAGAAGGTCGAGGCCCACCAGCTCGGAAACGCGGATTCCCGATGCGTAGAGCGTCTCCAACATGGCACGATCGCGCCGCCCGGCCCAATCGGTGTCGGGCGGCGCGACCAACAGTTTCTGCACATCCGCGAGAGTCAAGAAGTGCGGGAGCTTCTTGTCCTGGCGCGGCCCGCGCAGCCCCGCCGCGGGGTTCGTTTCCAGCACGCCCTGCCGACAGAGGTACTTGCCGAACGAGCGCACCGCCGCGAGCCGGCGCGCGACGGTACTCTTCGCGTAGCCCTGTTCGTGAAGCCACGACACGAACGCGCGCAGCACGCGCGTGGTCCAGTCGGCGGGGGCGACGGAGGATTTCTTGAGGCGTTCTCGCGCGAACCCGAGTGCCTGCGTGAGGTCTTCGCGGTACGCCTTCACCGTCTTGTCGGAGGAGTTCTTTTCCAGACCGAGGTGCGTGAGGAACTCGGCGAGACCTTCTTCGAGCGTCACATGAACTTCCCGAGCGGAAGCGGCGTTCCTGACCGCTAATCGCCGACGGAGTGTATCTGGAGCCGCCCTGCTCCGCTCGTGAATCGAGACTTCAATCTTCGAGAAGGTCGGCCGGGTCCGGTTGAGCGGCGGGGTTGCGCACCCGCTCCGTCAGTACAGCCGCGTCGAACCAGTTCAGCGACACGGAAGGGTCGGCCGCCTTGTCGCGGATGTCGTCGATGAGCACAGATTTGCTGTCGTCGTCGTAGACGAAGATGAACCGCTCGATGCCCTTGATGAGCGCGAGGACATTCAACTCTTGCGTCACGCGACCCCTCCCGGCGCGGCGGATGGCACATGTCGTTCATCGACGTAACGGGAACAGCGACTACAGCGAAATTCCCACAGCGACCGCCCGCGGCGTGCCGACCGCCCCGACGACCGGAACAACCGCTCCCGCTTGCCCGGCCCGCATCGCATGGTCGCGGCGCGACCCTCCCGTCTCGAAGTGTCTTGTCTTCAAACCGAGTGCGGTGTAGAATCGCTGTGGTATTACGACGTTATCCCGCCCGCGACCTGGAGAGCGACAATGGACGGCGGCAAACTGTGGCTGAAAGCGTTAGCCGTCGGCCTGATCGCCTCGGCGTTCCCCCTACTCATCTTCGGCTGCAAGAACAATACATCGACCACGAATCCGACCGCACACGATGCAACGTGGCCGGACAAACCGGGGCCGAAGGTGGTGGTGTCGTTCGCGCCGTTGTACTGCTTCGTCGCGAACGTCGCGGGGGAGGACGCGGTGGTGAAGAACGTGATGACCTCGCGCGGGCCGCACGACTTCGACCCGACGGAAGCCGACATGAAGCTCGTCACGAAGGCCGATCTCTTCTTCATCATCGGGCTAGGGCTGGACGACAAACAGGGCGACAAAATGAAGACCGGCTCTGGGAACAAGAACCTGAAGCTCGTCGAACTCGGCGAGTCCGAGTCGCTGAAGACGCACCTGCTTAAAGGGGTCAGCAACCAACCAGGGCACGAAGGACACGACCACGGCGACAAGGACCCGCACTTGTGGCTGAGTCCGGACCACGCGGTGAAGCTGGTCAACCTCATCCGCGACGAACTGAAAGCCGCCGACCCGGCGCACGCCGCCGGTTACGAGTCGCGCGCCGCGGCCTACGTCCTGAAACTCAACGCGCTCAAGACCTATGGCCTGGAGAAGTTCAAGGACAAGAAGGACCGCCGGCTGGTGTCGTTCCACGACTCGCTGGCGTACTTCTCGAAGGCGTTCAACCTCGAAGTTTCGGGCGTGCTGACGAAGCACCCCGGTCAGGAGCCGGACGCGAAGGAGATGAAGCAACTCATCAAGGTTTGCACTGGCCCGCCACAGGTGCGGTTGATCACGACTGAACCGCAATACTCGACCAGCACTTCCGGCCAGGCGCTTCAGAAAGAGTTGGCCGCGAAGGGCGTCGCGAGCGCGGAACTCGTTGAGTTCGACCCGCTAGAGACTGTTCGGCCGGAAGACCTCACGCTGGACTGGTACGAGAAGAAGATGCGCGAGAACCTCGACAAACTCGCCGAGAAGATGAAATGACACCGGAAGCGCCGGCACGCCCGCTCGTGTCGCTTCGCGACTTGGGCGTCGAACTCGGAGGGCGACCGATCCTGCGCGGCGTCACCGCGAACGTCGCTCGCGGCAGCATCACCGCGCTCATCGGGCTGAACGGGTCCGGCAAGACCACGCTCCTTCGCGCGCTGGTGAACGAGTACCCTCACAAGGGGACGATCCAGTTCCACTGCGGGCACGACCACACCAAGCCGTACCCGGAGGCGATCGGGTACGTGCCCCAGCGGCTCACGCTCGACGCCCGGTTGCCGCTCACGGTGGCCGATTTCCTCGCGCTTACACTGTCGCGCCGGCCGTTGTTCTTCGGCATCTCGAAGGCAACGACAGCGAAGAGCCAGTCGATGCTGGAACGCGTCGGCGTGGCGGAGTGCATGAACGTGCCCGTGGAAGGACTATCGGGCGGGCAACTCCAACGCGTGCTGCTCGCGCTCGCGCTGGAGCCGAGGCCGGAGTTGCTGCTGCTGGACGAACCCGCGGCCGGGATCGACTTCAACGGGCTGAAGAAGTTTTACGAGTTGATCGCGAGCATCAACAAGGAACTCGGCGTGACCGTGCTGCTCGTGTCGCACGACTTGAACATGGTGCAGACCTACGCGCACGACGTGTTGTGTCTTCGCGGCGGCTCGATCCAGTGTCAGGGACCGCCGTCGGAAATCCTCACGCCGATCAACATGTCCCTGGTGTTTGGTACGGAAATCCACATGTTCCCGCACCGCTTCGGCACCTGAACGGCGGCGGAATCAAGAGCCGCAGATGACGCAGAGGGACGCAGATCAGAGAAAAGAAAGGGTTGCGTTTAACACTCTTTCTCTTCTCTGATCTGCGTCCCTATGCGTCATCTGCGGCTCTTGATTTGCTGTCTACGCGAGCGGCGGCCAGTCTTTCGCCAGCCCTTCCCGCTCGATCAGATCCACCTGCTCCTTCGTGATGCGGTACCGCGACGCGATCTCCTTCTTGGAGTCGATGATCGTCACGGTATTCGTGTCCTGCACTTCCACGAGCGCGCTGAAAATGGACTTCCGTTGCTGGACCGTCAATGTCTTGGCGGACATTGGAGTTACTCCTTGTGTTGGTGAATTTGCTACGAAGGTGCCTACTTTTAGTGTACGTTCGCCAAGTGACCCACGAACCCGGAATCCGCGCGTTTCGCGCGCTTCGCGCGGCTGGTTACGCTCTCATCGCGAAAGGCCCGAACATGCTGCCCCGCCGACTCGCCACGCTCGTCGTTCTAATCGCCGCTCTCGCCGTATCCGGCGGCCAACCACAACCCGCGGAAGCGGTAAAACCGGCACAACCGGGCGAGAACCCTTACAAGAAGGCTGAACCGAGCGTCGCCCCGACGTGGGTCAAGGACCGTCTCGTGACAGTGGACAAGAAGCTCGACGGCGAGATCAAGGATTTGGTCTCGCTGTACCAGCACATTCACACGAACCCGGAACTGTCGCTGATGGAGGTGAACACCGCGAAGCGGCTCGCGGAGGAGATGAAGAAAGCCGGG
>CANLGS010000466.1 GCA_947490035.1 Gemmataceae bacterium | reverse complement strand
GTGTGATTTTACCCGCGCGCGGGCTGGTCTGCATGGGGAATCGGAAGCCGTTCGGCGATCACTCACCGCGCGGCCGGGGCGGGGGAATGGTTGGCGTGCCGGTCGAACTGGCCGTGTCCGGCTCGGTCGCGGTCCGCGTCGTCAGCGATTCGAGTTCGCATCGCCACTCGTGCGCGTCGGCCGGGCGCCGGGTCGGGTTGTGCGACACGCTGTGAACGAACAGCGTCACCAACGCACGCGGCAGACCGAGCGCGCGGAGGTCGGCGGCCATGTCCGGGTCGGGCCAGACGGTGAGGTCGCCGAGGAGCATCTGGAACGCGAGAACGCCCAGCGCGTACACGTCGTCGCGCGGGTCGGGCGGGTCGCCGTTGCGCTGCTGCGGCCCGGCGTAGCCGAAACTGCCGGCGGCGCGGAGAAGCGTCGGCACGCGCCCGCTGTTCGTTTGGAAGCCGTGCGTCTGGCCGTCGATGGCGTGCGCCACGGCGGCGCCGCCGATCCCGAAGTCGATGACGCGCAACACGCCGGTCTCGTCGCGCAGCACGTTCGCCGGCTTCAGGTCGCGGTGGACGATGGGCGTGGCGAGGCGGTGGCAGTGGGCGATCGCCGAGCCGATCGCGAGCAGCGCGCGGACGGCCCGCCGCAGGCGCTTCTGCAGCGGTCGCGCCTGCCACTCGCGCACCGCGTCCGCGAGCGTGCCGCCGGGCACGTACTCGTACATCAGCCACGGCGTTTCGCCCTCCAGGTTGCACTCCACCAGCGGGACGATGTTCGGGTGGTCGCCGGCGTGCCTCATCACGCGCACCAGAACCTTCTTCTCGTGCGTGACGAGCCGGTGCCGCGCCTCCGGATGCGTGAAGAACTTGACCGCGCGGCGGAGCGCCTTCCACTCGTGGCGGACGAGCCACACCTCGCCGAACCCGCCGATGCCGATCTGTTGTTCCAGCACCCAACTCGACAGCCCCGGCACCGGGTCGCCGGGTTCGAACAACAGCCGGATCGGTTCGACGGCCTGGATGCGCGGCGCCGGCGCGAGGCGCGCGCGGTCGGCGGTGCTTTGGGCGCGCGTGTCTGGCGGCTCCGCGGTGGCGGCGCGGAACGGCGTCGTGCCGGCGGGCGGCTCGGCGACGAACCGGAACCCGCACTTCGGGCACGCGACCGCGCGACCGCTCTGAACGCGCAGGGGCGTCTTGAGCGACACCCCGCAGTCCGGGCTGGGGCATTTGTACGAGACGGGCATTCCGGCACTCCCGCGTCACTGCGGTGCCTGGGCGCGCTTTTGCGAGTGGTGACGTGTGCAGGCATCGTAGCACCGCGTTTCGGGATTTTGGAATCTGGACGTGTCCCGTTGGCGCAGATGATCGACTGGTGTCGAGAAAGCCGTCACTCCGCTTCGCGCCGGAACGAACTCGCGTCGTCGCGCAGGTCGTTTGGAGAACCCTATCGGCCCCTGCGGGTCCGACGCTAAACCGCGGGGTCGTCCGCTCGAATCCACGATTCTGCGAAATTGATTGCTTCCGCCGTTGTCTGCCTGGGTGATAAGCTAGTGGCTTAATTCCCGTCGTGCGCGGAGACCCTTCGTGACCGAAATGCTCCTCTCCTGCGCGGTGGCGATTGCGTCCGCGGTCGCGACGCCGCAGCCGCGGGCGGAAATGCTCATCCGGCTCACGGTCGATGCGACGCCCGCGCCCAAGCCGGCGCTACGGTATCTGCTGCTGCCCGAACTCAAGGAGATGACGCAGGGCAACCCGATCCCGAACTATCTGAAGTGCATTCTGGAGCAGGAATCGACGGGCACGAACGAACCGCTCGGGCGCCTCGCGCTCAAGCAGGCCGACCGCGCGGCGCGGATGGACAAGCCCGACTGGCAAATCCTCCCGAAGTTGAAGACCGACGGCATCGGGCTGTTGCTACCGGACCTTCAGAAGATGCGGCAACTCGCTGCCGAGCTTCAATCGCGGTTCCGCGACGAGGTCGCGCTGCGCCGGTTCGACGACGCCGTCGTCACCGCGAAGACGATGTTCGCCCTGTCGCGGCACATGGGCGAACACCCCACGCTCATCGGCGACCTGGTCGCGATCGCCATCGCGACCATCGCCATCGGACCGTTCGAGGACATGATCGGTCAACCCGGCTGCCCGAACTTCTACTGGGCGCTCACGGCGCTGCCGCACCCGTTCATCACGCTGGATAAGGGGATGGAGGGCGAGCGCATCCTCGCCGATGCGGTGTTGCGCGAACTGGACGACACGAACCCGATGACGACGGCGCAACTCAAGAAACTGATCGCGTACATCGACCGACTGCGTGCGTTCGAGTCGGACCGGTTGAGGAAGAAGACCGGCGAGTGGCTGGCGGAACGCGCGAAGGACGAGAAGACGCTCGTCGCGGCCCGCGCCCGGCTGGTCGAACACGGCCTGCGCGCCGACCGGCTCGCGCTCTTCTCGCCGTATCAGGTGCTGTTGCTCGAGGCGAAACTGGATTACGAGATCGCACGCGACGACGACATGAAGTTCGTGTTCTTGCCGACCTGGGAGGCGCTGCCGCGGCTCAACAACCAGCGGCCGAAAGACCCGCCGCTGTTCGACTCATTCCTCTCGTCGCTGTACCGCGTGCGGCTGGCGCAGGGGCGGTTGGAGCAGCGCCTCGCGCTGCTGCGGCACGTCGAGGCGCTGCGCCTCCACGCGGCCGACCACGGCGGGAAACTCCCGGCGAAACTGTCCGAAGTCGCGGTGGTGCTGCCGGTCGATCCGTTCACCGGCAAGGCGTTCCGCTACGAGTTGATCGATGGCGTCGCGCACCTCCGCGGCACGCCGCCGGCGGGGCAGGAGAGCGTGCCCGTGTACAACCTCCATTACGAAATCATGATCCGCAAGTGACATCTGGGTAGGTGCCGCTTGCCGAGCGGCACGGGATAGCCCGTGGTTGGACAACACGGATACTCCGAAGTGACAGAACATGCGGAGCCGTGCCACGCGGTGCCGACCACGCACACCGCGTCGCTTCCACGCGGGTTAGCCCGTGCCGCTCGGCTCGCGGCACCTACTTCAGGAATCCCTCGCGATGACCGCCCTCATTCTCGTTATCGCGTTGCTGGCCGCGCCCCCCGCGGCGCCGGCCACTCGTGTGACGGTGTACCCGATGGCCGCGCCCACGCCCGCGCTCAAGTACCAGTTGCTGCCGGAGGTCCGCGAGCTAAAGGCCGGGAACGCGGCGCAATGGTACCTCCGCTGCTTCATGGAGCAGCGGAACTTCTTCTTCAGTAAGGAAGGTGTCGCGCAGCGCGTGCGCTATCAATCCATGACATTGAAGGAACTGGCGAAGGAGTCGCTCCAGAACTACGGCGGGGCGGCGCTCACGCAGGCCGACTGGGGCGCGCGGCTCGATGCCGTCGATTGGCAGGTACTCGACCGCGTGCAGACCGGAGGCCCGGACCTGCGGTTGCCCGAACTCGGCCCGCTCCGCCTGCTCGCCATCTCGCTCCAGATTCGCATGCGAGGCGAGGTCGCGCGCGGCGACTTCGACGACGCCCTACGAACCGCGAAGACGATGTTCGCGCTCGCGCGGCACCTCGGCGACTACCCCGCGTCGGCCGCGAACCGGACCGGGCTGGCGGTCGCGGGGCTGGGGCTCGACGCGCTTTGGGAAATGGTTCAACAGCCGCGCTGCCCGAACTTATACTGGGCGCTGACGGATTTGCCGTGCCCGCTGGTGGAACTGCGGAAGGGCGTGCAGGGCGACCGCACCCTCGCGGACACCGAACTGCGCCTGTTCCGCGACGACGCAGCGCTCACCGACACCGAGGTGGACGAACTCGTGGGCCGACTGTCCGGGCGCGCCGGGTACATTCGCGCGCAGGCCGGACTTCCGCCGCGGAACTTGCGGGCCGCGCTCGCGACCCGCGCGAAGGACGCGGACGCCGTTCGCGCCGCGCGCCTGCGCCTCATCGACGCCGGACTTGGGAAGGACGCGGCCGAGCGATTCCCGCCAGTGCATCTGGTGTTGCTGGACGACAAGCGCGATTACGAGGTTCGTCGCGACGAGGAGCTTCGTCTACTCGGCGTGAAGGTGTGGGAGATCGACGCGCTGCCGCGCGAAAAAGGTGCGGCCGACGGACTGTTCGTGGACCTCGTGCCGCGCGTCGGCGAGTTGCGCCGGGCGCAAGCGCGGTTCGAGCAGCGCGTCGCGTTGTTGCGGCACGTCGAGGTGCTCCGCATGTACGCCGCGACACACGACGGAAAGTTCCCCAACAAACTCGACGACATCGGCGTTCCGCTTCCGGCGGACCCAGTCACGGGCAAGCCGTTCGTCTACGAAGTGGTAGGCGCGACCGTGCGAGTGGGTGATTACGAGATCGCGGTTGCGAAGTGATTGGCCTGCCACTCCGTGGCGGTCTTGGTTTTGTTGTGGTG
>CANLGS010000465.1 GCA_947490035.1 Gemmataceae bacterium | reverse complement strand
GGCTCGCGCGACGTGATCCTCGTCACCGGCGGCGCGCGCGGCGTGACCGCCGAAGTCGCCGTCGCGCTGGCCGAAACGTACTGCCCGACGCTCGTACTCACCGGCCGCACGCCGACGCCGACGCCGGAGCCGGACTACCTCGCGGGCCTGACCGCCGAGCCGGACATGAAGAAGGCCATCGCGGAGGCGCTGGGCGCCGAGGGCACGCCGCGCGCGGTCGGCGAGTTGTACAAGAAGGCGGTCGCGCAGCGCGAGGTGCGCACCACGCTGGAACGCGTCCAGCAGGCCGGGGCGAAGGTCGCGTACTTCCCGGTAGACATCACCGACGGCCGCGCCGTCGGCGACCTGCTCCACCAGATTCGCGTCAGGTTCGGCCCGGTGTCCGCGCTCGTTCACGGGGCCGGCGTGCTGGCCGACAAGCGCATCGAAGACCTCACCGGCGACGGCTTCGACCACGTGTACGCCACGAAGGTGGACGGGCTGCGCACCCTGCTCGACCTGCTCGACCTGCTCGGCCACGAGGAACTGAAGGCGCTCGTGCTGTTCAGTTCCACCACCGCGCGGCTCGGGCGCGTCGGCCAACTGGCCTACGCGTGCGCCAACGAGGTGCTGAACAAGACGGCCCAGGTGGAATCGCGCCGCCGGCCCGGCACGCGCGTGGTCGCGATCAACTGGGGGCCGTGGGACGGCGGCATGGTCACGCCGGCGCTGCGGAAGATGTTCGAGTCCGAGGGCGTGGGCACGATCCCGCTGGCCGACGGCTCGACCTTCTTGATTCAGGAACTGAACGCCGCGGGCCGGGCGGTGGAGGTGATCGCGCTGGTCAAGGGGACGAACCGCCCGTCCGGGGTGGTCCCGGTGCCGAGCGCGAGCGGCGTCACCCCGGTGCCGGGCGCGCCGGTCGTGTCGCCGCCCAACCCGCTGCCGTCGGCCGACATGACGGTCGCGTTCGAGCGCGCGGTGGATGTGGCTACGCACCCGGTCCTCAAGTCGCACGTCCTCGACGGCCTCGCCGTGCTGCCGGTCGCCCTTCACCTCGAATGGCTGGCGCACGCGGCGCTTCACGGCAACCCGGGCTTCCAGTTTCACGGGTTCAACGACTTGCGCGTGACCAGCGGCGTGAAGATCGACGCGGGCACGCAGGTGTCGGTCCGCGCGCTCGCGGGCAAAGCCACGAAGCAGGACAAGATGCTCGTGGTGCCGGTGGAGTTGCGCGGCAAGAAGAAGGACGGCCGCGACGCGATCTACTCGCGGGCGGAGATCGTGCTGGCGCCGGTGCTGCCCAAGCCGCCGCCCGCGGACCGCCCGCCGGCGGTCGCGCCGCTGCCCTACGACATCCCGCGCGCGTACCGCGAGTTCCTGTTCCACGGCCAGGACTTACAGGGCATCGCGGAACTGGTCGGCAGTTCGGACAAGGCGTTCGTGGGGCAGGCGCACCCCGCGCCGCCGCCGGCCGACTGGTTCGAGTTCCCGCTCCGCTCCGGGTGGTTCGCGGACCCGCTCGTGCTGGACGTGGCGTTCCAGATGATGATCCTGTGGACGCAGGGCGCGCACGACTCGGCGTCGCTGCCGAGCTTCGTCGGCCGGTACCGGCAGTTCCGCAAAACCTACCCCTCGGACCCGATCACGGTGGTGATCCGCGTGACCCGCGACGACGCCCGGTTCGCCCGCGCCGACATCGACTTCCTGGCCCCCGACGGCCAGGTGATCGCCCAGATGCAGGACTACGAGTGCGTGATGGAGCCGTCGCTCAACGCCTCGTTCCGTAAGAACCAGCTCGTTCTGAAGTAGTTTTCGGTGTTCAGTTTTCAGTGTTCAGTAAGCGGCCGCTTCGCGCCAGGGAGCGTGGGCGGTGCGCGGGGCATTGCTTGACTGAACACTGAAAACTGAACACCGAAAACTATGCACGACCGCATCGCAATCGTCTCCGTCGCCGGTCGGTTCCCCGGCGCGGGCGCGGACCTCGGCCGGTACTGGGCGAACGTCGCCGCCGCCGCCGACTGCTCGCGCGAGGTGCCCGCCGGCCGGTGGGCGCTGCCGCCGGACCGCTGCACCGACCCGCGCATCGCGAACCCGGACACGGTGTACTCCACCCGCGGCTACTACCTCGACCCGTTCGACCCGGACCTCACCGGTCTCGACCTCGACGCCGAAGTCGTCGGCGAACTCGACCCGCTGTTTCACCTCGTCCTCGATGTCGGCAACCGGGCGTGGCGCGGCGCGAAGACGGACGCCGTGAACCGCGCCCGCGTCGGCGTCGTGTTGGGCAACATCTGTCTGCCCACCGACCGCGCGAACGACCTCTGTCGCGAAATCCTCGGCGGCGAGTTGGGTCTGAAGAACGCGAAGAAGGCGCACCCACTCAACCGCTACGTCGCGGGTTTGCCGGCGGGCTTGCTCGCGAGGGGGCTGGCGTTCGGCGGCGGGAGTTTCACGCTCGACGCCGCCTGTGCGTCGTCGCTGTACGCGATCAAGCTCGCGTGTGACGAACTACTCGCCGGCCGCGCCGACGCGATGCTCGCCGGCGGCTGCTCGCGCCCGGACTGCCAGTACACGCAGATGGGTTTCGCGCAACTCCGCGCGCTCGCGCCGAGCGGCCGGTGTTCGCCGTTCGACGCGACGGCCGACGGCCTCATGGTCGGCGAAGGTTCCGCCATCTTCGTGCTGAAGCGCCTCGCCGACGCGCTCAAACACGGCGACACCATTCACGCGGTCATCGCGGGCGTCGGGCTGTCGAACGACATGCACGGGAACCTGCTCGCGCCCGCGAAGGAGGGGCAACTCCGCGCGATGCGCGCCGCTTACGAGCGCGCCGGCTGGCGGCCGACCGACGTGCAGTTGATCGAGTGCCACGCGACCGGCACGCCGGTGGGCGACGCGGTCGAGTTCGACAGCCTGCGCGAACTGTGGGGCGAAACCGGTTGGGCGCCGGGGCAGTGCGCGATCGGTTCGGTGAAGTCCACGGTGGGGCACCTGCTCACCGGTGCGGGCGCGGCGGCGCTCGCCAAAGTGTTGCTCGCGATGAAGGCCGAGCAACTGCCGCCGCAGGCGAACTTCGCGGACCCGGCCGCCGGGCTGCGCTACGCCGGTGGCCCGTTCAGGGTGCTTCGCGAGCCGGCGCGCTGGAGCCGCGCGTCCGCGACGCAGCCGCGCCGCGCTGCGGTCAGCGGCTTCGGGTTCGGCGGGGTGAACGCGCACCTGCTGGTGGAAGAGTGGACCGGCGTGCCACTCAAGGCGGGCGCGCCGGCGAAGGGGCCGCCGAAGCTCGTCACGACCGGCACGCGCGACGCCGCGCCGAAGCAACCGCGGCCGGCGGAACCGGTGGCAATCGTCGGCGTGGCTGCGCACGTCGGTCCGTGGTCCGACGCGCGCGCGCTTCAGGAACACATGTTCGGCGGTATCGCGGGACCGCGCGCGAAGCTCAACGGCTGGGGGCTGGCGAGCGCGCCGTGCCCGCCGGGGTTCTACATCGACGCGCTGACCATCCGCACCGACCGGTTCCGCATCCCGCCGAAGGAACTCGAAGAGACGCTGCCGCAACAGTTGCTCATGTTGCAAGTCGCGGCCGCCGCGCTCGATGACCACACGAGCGCAGCGCGCCCGCCCGCCGACGGCGACCCCGCGACCGGCGTGTTCATCGGCCTCGGCCTCGACCCGAACACGACGAACTACCACCTGCGCTGGAGTGCGATTGCGAAGCACCACTCCCCAACCCCTCCCCTAAGAAGGGAGGGGCTTCAGCAAGAAGGCGTATCGCCTTCTGTTCCGGCTCCCCCTCCCTTCTTAGGGGAGGGGGTTGGGGGGAGAGGTTCTTCGCCTGAAGACGCTTCCCCGTCGCTGACCGCGAACCGCACGATGGGCGCGCTGGGCAGCATCGCGGCGAGTCGCATCGCGCGGGCGTTCCGCTTCGGCGGGCCGAGCCACACCGTTTGCAGCGAGGAAGGCTCGGCGGCACGCGCCGTCGAACTCGGCGTGCGTGCGCTTCAGGCGCACGAACTGGACCGCGTGCTGGTCGGCGGCGTCGATCTCGCGGGCGACCCGCGACTGGTGCTTCCGGGTGCGGTTCCGCTGCCCGGCGAGGGCGCGGTCGCGTTCGTGCTGAAGCGCCTGGCCGACGCCGAGCGCGACGGCGACCGCGTGTACGCCGTCATCAAGGGTGTGGGTGTCGCGGCGAGCGACGGCGACGCGCTTGACCGTGCCGCGAAGGACGCGGGCGCGTCGGGTGCGTCCGCGATCACATTCGATGACGCCGCCGCGCGGGTGGGGAACACCGGGGCCGCGTCCGGCGCGGTGGCGCTGCTGAATGCGTGTGTGTCGCTGTATCAGGCGATGCTGCCCGGCGCCGGGTTCTGGCTGCACAACCGCGCCGACGGCCCGCGGCGCGCGCGGGTCCGCGCGAGCGGCGCGGACGG
>CANLGS010000464.1 GCA_947490035.1 Gemmataceae bacterium | reverse complement strand
CGCGGTGGGAAGAACCCGACGTACAAGCAGCAGACGAACTACGGCCCCGACGACGCGATACCCGTTGTGATCGGCGGCAAGCAGGTCGGCACGATCGCGGTGAAAGAGTTGCTCCCGTGAGCAGCCGAACTGGCCACTGACGCGGTATGATGGAGCAATCTCTTCACGGAGGCGCCGATGAGTTCTGCCGCGCGGGTAACGAAGAAACCGAAACCGGTCGCGCCGCTGCCGCCCGCGGTGCCGCCGTTTGCGGTGAGTCGGTTTACGGTGGACGATTACCACAAACTGGTTGAGAACGGAGTTCTCACCGCGAACCACCGCATCGAACTCATCCACGGCTGGCTGGTCACCAAAATGACTCTCAACCCGCCCCACAGTTACGCCGTCGGCGCAGTGACGGACGCGCTCCACGCGCTCCAGATTCCGAAGACGACGGTTCGCGTGCAGCAACCGATTACGATGACTGACAGCGAACCGGAACCGGACGTGGTTCTCGCGTCCGGCTCCCGGACTGACTACAAGTCGCGTCACCCGGAACCCGCAGAAGTGGTCCTTCTGGTTGAAGTCGCCGACTCGTCGCTCCGCGAGGATCAGACCACCAAACTCGAACTGTACGCGGGCGCGAAGGTCGCGGTGTACTGGATCGTGAACCTCGCGGACCGGCGCGTGGAGGTGTACGCGCAGCCGCGCGGTGGGAAGAACCCGACGTACAAGCAGCAGACGAACTACGGCCCCGACGACGCGATACCCGTTGTGGTCGATGGCAAGCAAGTGGGCACGGTCGCGGTGAAGGAGTTGCTCCCGTGAGCTTCCGTCGCGACCGCGACACCGAGTTGGGGTGGCGCCAGTGGGTGTCCGCTCACCAAGACGAATTGATCGCCATCGGCATCCCGCGCGAGGTGTGGGCCGACCGGCTGACGTGGTGGCGGTTCGTCGATCACGGCTATCATCCGCCGATTGAAAACGCCCGCGACGTTCGATTCAAGGTGTCGGACCTCTCCGACGAACAGCAGCGCCGGCTGTACCAGTTCCTCGACAGGGTGCTGCCCGAAGCCCGGTATAGTTACTCACTCTGGTCGATGCTTCAGAGCCAGTTTGGAACGGCTGACGAACAACCATGACCTACCTCGACAACGCCGCGACCAGTTTCCCCAAGCCGGAGCAAGTCTACGTCGCGATGGACCGCTTCGCGCGGCACTCGCTCGCCAACCCCGGCCGGTCCGGGCACAAGATGGCGCTCGAATCCGAACACGCGCTCTCCAACGCGCGACACCGCCTCAACCGGTTCTTCAACGGCCGCAACCCGGACCGCTGGGCGTTCACGCTCAACTGCACCGACGCCCTCAACATGGCGTTCAAAGGACTCCTCAACGACGGCGATCACGTCATCACCACCGACCTCGAACACAACAGCGTGTCGCGACCGCTCGTCGCGCTCGCGCAGGCGGGGCGCATCACGCTGACGCGCATTCCGTCGGACGCGGGCGGCACCATCGACCCCGAAGCGATTCGCGCCGCCATCGGTCCGAAGACGCGACTCGTCGCGATGACGCACGCGAGCAACGTCCTCGGCACCGTGCAACCGGTCGCGGACGTGGGGCGCATCGTGCGCGAACGCGACCTGCTGTTCCTCGTGGACGCCGCGCAGACCGCCGGCGTGCTGCCCATCGACGTGCAGACCGCGTGCATCGACCTTCTCGCGTTCCCCGGCCACAAGTCGCTGTTCGGCCCCACCGGAACCGGCGCGCTGTATGTCGGTTCGCGGGTGACGCTGCGCCCGTGGCGCGAGGGCGGCACCGGCGGCGACTCGCTCACGCCCACGCAACCCACCGAGTTCCCGCATCACCTCGAAGGCGGCACGCCTAACGTGCTCGGCGTCGCGGGACTGGTCGCGGGGCTGGATTTCGTCGAAGAGCGCGGCGTCGAAGCGATTCGCAAGCACGAGGTGGACCTGTGCGACCGGCTTTGGAGCGCGCTCGCGGAGATGCCCGGCTTCGAGCTGTTCGGCCACGCGGACTCTTCGCGCCGCGTCGGCGCGCTGAGCTTCCGGTGCGAGGTGTTGCCCGCGCCGGAACTCGCGGGACTGCTGGACGAGAAGTTCGACATCGCGGTGCGCCCCGGACTGCACTGCGCGCCGTACATCCACAAGGCACTCGGCACCGCGCCCGACGGGCTGGTGCGCGTCAGCCCCGGCCCGTTCACCACCAACGCCGACATCGACCACCTCATCGACGCGCTCACGCAGATCACTGGGATGTGATGGATCTGAGCCGCTCGCGGCTTCGCAACTGCGCGCTCGCGAAGCCGCGAGCGGCTCAAAACCGCACTTCCTTCTGGCAACTCGCCGGGCCGCGCCTACCCTAATCATCATCCCGCCGGTGAACATTCACTGACTCTGCTGCCGGCGGTCCTCGTGAGGTTCCCATTCATGCTGCGTCGCGTACTGTTCGCGCTCGCCGGCGTCGCTCTGGCGGCGTTCCTGGCGACCGACCGCGCCCCGAAGGCGACCGCCGCCGATGACGACATCGCCGGCAGTTGGATGCTCAGTTACTCGACCCGCGCTGGGTTCGAGCAGAACACCGCGATCATCCGCGTGCAGGTGAAGGACGGCAAGGCCGCCGCGGTGGTGCTGGCCGTCCCCGGCAAGGGCATTACGCCGAAGGTCACCGGGTTCGAGGTGAAGGACGGCAAGACGGTGAAATTCACCCTCGGTGCTGGGACGTTCGAGGGCACACTCGACAAGGACGGCAAGCTCGTGATCGGCAGTTTCGGCAACGATCAGGTCGCGTACCGGGCGAAGTTTGCGCGGACCGACAAGACCGAGATCGACGCGAAAGACGCCGTCACCCGGACCGACGCGCCGGAACCGATGACCGCCGCGAACAAGCTCACGACCGCCGTGGCCGTGCTGCGGAATCAGGCGCGGCTCGAGAAGGACGCCGACAAGAAGAAGGAGATTCTGGAGAAGGTCGATGTGGCGCAGAAGGAAGCCGACGACAAGGCGCCCGACCTGTTCCGCGAGGTTCTCACCAAGCACGCGGACACGCCCTTCGCGCTGGACGCCGCAATCTCGCTCCTCCAGAACGGCGCGAAGATGAAAGTGACCGCCGACGAAGCGGCCAAGTTGCTCGCCGCGGTCGAGAAGCAGTCGGCGCCGTTCGGCACCCGCTTCGAGCGGTTCCAGATGCTGAACGCGGTCGAGGCGCTCGCGGGCCAGAAGGGGCTTGAGGGCGCCGCCGAAGGCGCGGCCGCGAAGCTGGCGAAGACTGAAGGTGCGCCGGCTTCGTTCGTGTCGCGCGCGATGACCGCGCGCAAGGCCGCGCTCGACGCGCTGGGCAAGACCGAAGAGGCGAAGGCCGTCGCCGTCGAACTGGTGAAGCTCGAAGAGCGCATCGACGCCGAGTACCTCAAGGCGGTGCCGCCGTTCAAGCCCACCGCGTTCGCCGGGCGCAAGGAGAAGGACGCGAACCGCGTCGTCGTGATGGAACTGTTCACCGGGGCGCAGTGCCCGCCGTGCGTCGCGGCGGACGTGGCGTTCGACGCGCTGCTGAAGTCGTACAAGCCGAGCGAACTGGTACTCATCCAGTACCACCTGCACATCCCCGGTCCGGACCCGCTCACGAACGCGGACGCCGTCGCGCGGGCCAAGTTCTACGGCGCGAGCAGCACGCCCAGCACGTTCTTCAACGGCGCGAAGGCCGCAGCCGGCGGCGGCGGGATGGCCCAGTCCGAGAGCAAGTACACGCAGTACACCGGCGTCATTGATCCGCTGCTGGAGAAGGCGACCGAGGTGAAGGTCGGCGGCCGCGCGACGCGCACCGGCGACAAGATCGACATCGCGGTCGAGGTCAACGGCGGCAGCGGCAACGACATGAAGCTCCGCGTCCTTGTGGTCGAGGAGAACGTGAAGTACGTCGGCAGCAACCAACTCCGGTTCCACCACCAGGTGGTGCGCGCGATGCCGCTGGGGGCCGACGGCGTGGCGATCAAGGACAAGGCGTTCAAGCAGACCGCGTCGGTTGATCTGGCCGGCGTGCGCAAGAACCTGACCCAGTACCTCGACGACTTCGCCACGAACCGCCCGTTCCCGAAGCCTGACCGCCCGATGGACATGAAGGCGCTGAAGGTGATCGTGATCGTGCAGAACGACGACACGAAGGAGATCGTTCAGGCCGCGCAACTCGAAGTCGAGAACAAGGCCGCCGGGCAGTAGCAGAGGACAGGCGTCAGGAGACAGGAGACAGGAGACAAGGAGACAAGGAGATAAGGAGACAGGAGACAGGAGACAAGAGACAAGGAGACAAGGAGACAAGGAGACAGGAGACAGCGAAAGCCGTGCGACCGCAGTCGCACGGCTTGCTTCGTCTTGCTGTCGTTTTCTGATCTCTGTCTCCTTGTCTCCTTGTCTCCTGTCTCCTGTCTCCT
>CANLGS010000463.1 GCA_947490035.1 Gemmataceae bacterium | reverse complement strand
CTTGTATCAAAAGATCACGCGAGGATTTCCGAAAACACCCCCGAAGACGAGCGAACCGTAAGCTACAAGGAGTGGATATGCGGTTGATCTGTCCGCACTGTATGAGCGCGGCCGTGGTGCCCGACGACGCGGCCGGTAAAGAGGCAACGTGCCCGCACTGCGGCAAGTTGTTCCCGACGCCCGCGCGCTACACCGCGCAGGTCGCGCCGGAGCCGGTTTCGACGGCCGCGGCCGCGCCGCCGCCGGGGTTGGTTCCGCCGGTGGCGCCCGCGCCGCACGCGCCGGCCGCGCCGCCGGGGTACGTGCCGCCCGCGGCGCCGGCCGCGACCGGCGGGTTCCTTCCGCCGGCGCCCGCCGAAGCGCCCGCGCCGACCGGTTACGCGCACTCGGTCGGCATCACCATTTCGCCGAAGGTGGTCGCGTGGCTGCCGGCCGCGCTGCTGACGGCGGTGCTGGTGCTCACGTTCTTCCCGTGGGTGGGCAGTTACGCGGGCAACACCGCGGTGTACTCGCAGCGCATGTGGGGTGCGATGTTCGGGGGGTTGAACCGCGACTTCCGGCTGGAGCAGGCGAACACGGTGCCGGGCGGCTGGCTCGACAAGTTGCGGAGCGACTGGGAGTTGATGGTGCCGTTCGCGCTCGCGCTGTTCGGCGCGCTCGCGCTCGCGTGGGCCGAGCGCGGACTGGGCGCCGCCGCCCCGCGCCGGGTGCCGCCGTTGGCGAAGTTGTGGCCGTGGCGGAACGGGATCGTCGCCGGCTTCGCCGCGATCACGTTCTTCCTCCTGCTCGTCCAGGTGCTCAACGGGTTCGGGATGGAACGGGCCATCCGGCAGCACATCTCGGAGCAGCTCGCGGAACGCCGGGCGCAGGCCGTGGCCAAGCCCTCGGACCTCGCGAAGTTGAAGTACGACGAGGGCCAAGAGTTGGACAAGTACAACCTGGAACGGACGTGGTGGCTGTACCTGGCGCTGGCGTGCAACGCGCTGGCGGTGGGCGCGGTGATGGTCCGCGTCGGGCTGGACAAGCGCGGCAACAAGCCGCCGCCGAAGGTGGTGCTGCACTACTGAAGCAGAATGTAAAAGGTAAAAGGTAAAAAGTAAAATGCCGAGACGCGGCCTGTACTTCGTCGCTGTCTTCCGCTTTTACTTTTTACCTTTTACCTTCTACATTCTGCTTCAGTCCGCCACGCGGCGGCTTCCTCGCCGTCGAGCCGCAGCGTGAGGCACTTCGCGCTGCCGCCGGCCTTCAGGAACTCGTCCAACTCCACTTCGATCGCGCGATAGCCGGAGCGCGTCAAATCTTCCGCCAGTCGCGGGCAGCGGCTGTTGTGAACCACCGTCTTGCCCACCACCACCGCGTTACACCCGAACCGCCCGGCTTCCTCTTCGGCTACCGGTATCAACTTGGGAACGTGCGTCGCGAGGACGCGCTTGCCGTAGGTGTCGAACGCGTCCGGGAAGTAGATCGCTTCACCCGGCGCAAGCGGGCAAAAGCAGGTATCGAGGTGGTAGAATCGCGGTTTCACCAGTTCGAGCGGCAAAACGCGAACGCCGAGCGTCTTGCCGACCCACTGGTGCGCGCTCGCGTCCGACCGCGTGCGGTAGCCCGCGAACAGCGTGTCGCCGCAGAACAGCGCGTCGCCGGCGCCTTCGTGGAACGAGTTCTCCGGCAAGTGCGTGACCGCGAAGCCGTGGCCCGCGAACCACTCGTCGAAGTGCGGTGACTCCTTCGCGCGCACCTCGTGCCGAAAACGGCTGCTGATGAACGTGTTGTGGAACACCAACCCGGCGTTCGCGGTGAACACGAGGTCGGGCAGTCCCTTCTGGGGCGTCATGAGTTCGACGGTCACGCCGAGCGAAGTAAGCGTGTTGCGCAGGGTGTTCCACTGCCGGAACGCGAGCGCGGCGACGGCCCCGAGCGAGCGGTTCATCCACGGGTTGATCTCGTACTCGATGCCGTAGTGGTCCGGCGGGCACATGAGGATTCGCGGCGGCATGACGACTTCCGTGGTTGCGTGATCGCGACGGGTGTGTTCCCATTTTACCAGCGCGAAGCAAACGGCCGGGGGCGAGATGCGAACCTTCCACAACGTCCGCAGCCGAATCGCGGGTCTGGCGTTCAGCGCCGACGGCAAAACGCTGATGGCTTGCGTTCGCGGCCGGGATAAGGTCGCGATCTGGAACCTCGAAACCGGTGCGTTCCGCCGCTGGAATCCTTACGCGGACAGACCCGTGAGCAGCATCGCGTTCTCGCCCGACGGCAAGTGGCTGGCGGTCGGCAGCGAAGTCGGCATAGTGCTGCCCTACGAGTACCCGGCACTGACCTACGACTCCGAGTTTCATCCCGGAGGATTCAATTCGCAGAACCACGTCACGAGCATCGCGTTCGGCTGGAACGAGGACCGGTCCAACTGTCGCATCGCGATGGCGGCCCAAGCCCTCTTGGTTGCATTGATGGTGGAAGACGAAGACGAGTTGCCCAACCTTGAAGATACCGGTTACACCGCGGTCGCGTTCGATCCGACCGGGCAACTCCTCGCCGCTGTGAACGACCAAGGCCAGGTGCAGGTGTGGGACACCTGGGCGAAGGACGAACGCGCCAGCACGATTACAACCCAAGTGCCGCGGTCGGTGTGCTTCACCGCCGACGGCCGCGCGCTCGCTGTCGCCATCGCCTCGCGCGTCGAACTTCTCGACGCGGCCGAACTGAACCCGCGCCACACGTGCGCGCACGGCGCCCGCGTCACGCAGGTGGCGGGGCACCCGGCGCGGAACGTCGTCGCGTCGGCCGGGACCGACGGAACGGTTCGCTTCTGGGACGCCGACCGCGGGGCCGAGGAGAAGGCTTACAACTGGAACATCGGGCCCATTCATTCGGTCGCGTTCGCGCCCGACGGCCTCACGTGCGCGGCCGGCGGCGAGAAGGGGCAAGTGGTCGTGTGGGACGTGGACTCGTGAGGGCTTCGCGATGCTCGTTTGGAGAGGTCATCGGGCGAAGGTGCGGTCGCTGGCGTTCTCGCCGGATGGCAGCCGCATCGCCACCACCGCGGGCACCTCGCGGTTCGTGTGGCTGTAGAACCCGAGCACCGGGAAGAAGGTCCAGAAGCTCACCGACGACACCCGGTACGACGCCGCGCGCTGCGCGGCGTTCTTCCCCGACGGCCGGTACGTCGCGGCCACCTGGGAGGGCGGCGGCATCACCGTGTGGGAGGTCGAAACCGGCGCGGTCGCGTCGAAGCTGCGCTCCGGCGGCGAGGGGCAGTACGCGGACACGCTCGCCGTGTCGCCCGACGGCAACCGGCTCTTCACCTGCGCCGTCCAGCTCAACGAGTGGCTCGACCCGGCGCGGGCGCGGCCGGCCGCCCGGACGGGCGCGGACCGCACGCACGCGAAACACGTCCGCGGTAACCCGCGCCTCGGCTTCTCGCCGCAGCGGAAGTACTTCTGCATCGCCGAGTGGCAGATGCACCTGCTCGACGCGACCACGCTGGAACCGCGGCGCACGTTCCGCGCGCCGGTCGGCGCCGCGAGCGCCGCGACGTTCGCGTTCACGCCGGACGAGTCGCGGTTGGTAGTCGCGTTCGGGCACGGCGCCGCGGTGTGGAAGCTCGACGAACCGGACGCGCCGCCGGTGCGGATCGCGGGTCACGGGAACCTGGTGCGCGCGGTCGGGTTCCTGCCCGGCGGCGGAACGGTCCTCACGGCGGCGATGGACGGCACCGTGCGTCTGTGGGATTCGACCACCGGCGCGGAGACGCGCTCCTTCGATTGGGGCATCGGGAAGGTGCAAGCGGCGGCCGTGTCTCCGGACGGCACGCTGTGCGCCGCCGGCGGCGGCGACGGTCACCTGGTGGTGTGGGACGTGGACGCGTGAGCGATTCACTCCGCGAGCAGTTCGTCCCAGGTGTTCGCGTCGAGCAACTTCTCGGTGAGCGCCACGAGGTGATCCAGATTATCATTCCCGGCCAATGTCGCTTCCTGTTCGGCCGTCGGCAAGCCGAACTTTTTTCTCCCCTGACGCGCAAGAACGCTGTGCAGTGCCTCGGACATCCCGTTCAGGCGTTCGATGACGAACAACCCCTGCGGGAAACATTCCACGAACGCACGCCAGATTGCCGACCGCGTGTCGGCATCGCTCATCACGGGTTCTCCCGTTTTGTCCCTGGACATCACGCCGCTCCTCCCTTCTCCAGCTCGTTCACCAGCGCGCGGATGAACGGCTCGGCGTCGCTCACGATGCCCACCGTCTGCGTGCTGCCGCGGTCCATCAGCTTCGTCACCGTCGCCGGGCTGATGTCCACGCACGCCACCTTCACCCACGCCGGCAGCAGGTTGCCCACCGCGATGCTGTGCAGTGTGGTCGCGACCATCAGGCAGAAGCCGACGCCGGGGATCAGCCGGCGCATCGCGTCCTGCGCCGCGAGCGCG
>CANLGS010000462.1 GCA_947490035.1 Gemmataceae bacterium | reverse complement strand
AGCGCCTCGGCCGCCTCGCCCAGGAGCGGCAGGAGTTCCGCGGCCGGGACGCCGGGCAGTCCGGCGGCCCGGCACGCGCCGAACCGGTCCCGCAGGGTCGCGTCGGCCAGCTCCATGACCATCAGCAGGTCGGTCCCGCACACCTCGGCCCGCTCGAGGGTGAGGAGGTACGGGTGGCGGAGCGCCTTCACCCGCTCGAGGGCGCCGAGCTACTGGCCGACGCCCGGGTCCGTGCCCGACTCGGCCCCGCGGACGCGCTTGATCGCCTTCTCGAGCCCGCCCGGTGCGACGCACCGCCACACCTCGCCGAACCCGCCGCCGCCGAGCGGCGCGACCAGCCGGTACCCGGGGACCGGTTCGGCCCCGGCGGCCCAGGCGGTCGGGTCTGTCGGCGTGGCGGTCGGCGGCATGAAGGAACCTCGCGGCACGGGAGCTGCACCGGGCGTCGGAATTCAGGACAAGCAGGGTGTCTGACAGACGATCGGCCCGGTAGACGCGTCGGTGGCGCCGGGCGGGTTCTCGCCGACCGCCCGGTTCCGCCCGCCCCGCTTGGCCGCGAACAGCCGTTCGTCGGCCGCCCGCAGCAGGTCGGCCGCCTCGACCGCCGCGCCCCCGCACGCGGTCGCCACCCCGACGCTCACCGTCAACTCGAGCGCGACCGCCTCGAACCGGAACGCGGCTCCCGCGACCGCCGCGCGCAACCGCTCGCCCGCCGCCAGCGCGGCCGCGTGGTCCGTCTCGACCAGCACCACCGCGAACTCCTCGCCGCCGTACCGGGCGCACAGGTCGTCCGCCCGCACCAGCGGCCGGAGCCGATCGGCCACGGCACGCAGCACGGCGTCGCCGCACAAGTGCCCATGGGTGTCGTTGACCGTCTTGAATCGGTCCAGGTCGAGCAGAAGGACCGACAGCGGGCGGGCGTGCCGCGCCGCCCGCGCCGCCTCGCGCCCGAGGAACTCGTCGAGCGCGCGGCGGTTCGGCAGTCGGGTGAGCGCGTCCTGGATGGTCAGCCGGTAGATCTCCTCGTGGTACTCGGCCTCGACGTTGCCGCCGGCCAGGTACCGGTAGATGATGCCGCCGACCCGCAGGTAGTCGCCGTCCCGCAGCGCGCGGGCGTCGCCGGCCGGGCTGTCGTTGACCAGGGTACCGTTGGTGCTGCCCAGGTCCACGACGACGTGCCCGCCGTCGGCGAACTCGACCCGGGCGTGGCGGCGGGAGACGGAGTGGTCGTCCAGCCGGATGTCGGCGTCCTTGGCCCGGCCGATCTGCGTCGGACGGGGGCCGAGGACGTGCCGGCTGCCGAGGCGCGGCCCGGTCGGGTAGATGTGGACGAGACAGGCCGGGCGCTGCGTCGGGCCGGGCGAGGCGGCCTTGCGGAGGTTCAGTTTGGTGTCGCCGGCGGATTCCAGTTCAGTCACGGTCACGCTCGCGGGGTGGGATCGGGTCCGAG
This sequence comes from Gemmataceae bacterium, assembly GCA_947490035.1. Taxonomy (GTDB): domain Bacteria; phylum Planctomycetota; class Planctomycetia; order Gemmatales; family Gemmataceae; genus Gemmata. The sequence goes on along the minus strand of CANLGS010000462.1, from coordinate 2,979 downwards.
TCCGGATCCAGCGTCGGGCGGCGCGAGGGCCGGGAGCGCGCCCGCGCGGTTGGTGCGCGCGACGGCGACCGCCCGTCCGGCTCCCCCGCACGCCGGGTCATTCGACGAGCAGGATCTCCCGCACGCCGGGGGTCAGTTGCGCGGTCCACGAGCACTTGTAGTCCCCGTTCCCGCCGAGCACCAAGTCGTAGCTGATGTACTGGGAGCCGATCACATCGATGATCCCGTTCCCGGTCACGTTCAGGACCGCGCTGGCCGCGTAGAACGCGCCGGTGATGTTGAACGTCGCGCTGCCGCTGACGCTCACCGGGGCGGTCGAGGTCCGCGTCTGGAACAGCAGCAGCCCCTGGTACGGCCCGGTCGTCATTGGGGAGAGCACGCAGTTGCCCCCGCCGGAGATGCTGATGGTGTCGCTGTTCGACTGCGGGGCGTTGAAGATCAGCACCCCGCTGCCGGACAGGCTCCCCTGGCCGCCCAAACTGAACCCGCCGCCGTCCATGTAGTAGATGCCCGGATCCAGGTTCACCGTCCCGCCGGTGATGCTTACCCCCCCCTGGTAGATCCCCGGTTTGAGGGTGGTCGTCTTGTTCCCGGAGAGCGACGTCTTGTTCCGGCTCTGGACGGTCAGGGCGGTCGGGTCCGGGTACGGCAGATTGGCCAGCGGGTCGGGGATCGGGTCGGAGTACGGTACGATGGCATTTGGCGGATTGAACGAGCCGCCGCCGGGGGTGGTGTACCCGAGGGGGCCGCCGGAAACCAGGAACTTGTCGGCGGTCATCGTCCCGTTACCGTTGGCGATCATCGCCGAGTAGCTGTTCGAGTTCACCTGGATCGGCGCCCCGGTCACGGTGATCGAGCCGCCGCCGCCGGCGTTCAGGGCGCCCTTGCCGGTCGGGTCCAGGCAGATGATGGCGTTGTTGATGCCGCCGCGGCGGCCGCGGGACACCGCCCGCGCGCCGTAGGCCACGGTGTCGCTGCCGAACAGCCGGCTGAAGTACTGGGGCTGGGCGTGGGCGATGACCACCTCGGCGTGCGCCGCCTGGCCCCGGAACGGGCCGGACAGGGGCGGGATGTTGACGGTCACGGTGCACCCGTCCACCCCGTCCGCGTACCCGTTCGCCGCCGCCGCCGCCTTGGCCGCCGCCTTGGCGGTGCCGGTCGGGTCGGTCCCCTTGTTCGCCCACCAGTTGGAGTACATGTCGCCGGCCGCCGCCAGCGCCGCCGCGTCCGAGGTGCACTGGGCCTGCCGCCGCTTGTCCAACAGAATCCCGCCGTCGAGCGACAGGGCGACGAAGGCGAGGATCACGACCAGGGCGATTGCGACGACGACGACGACCGTGCCCGTCCGCCGGGGGTGACCGGGCCGTGCGGGGGTGCGCAGTTTCATGGGTGCCTCAGTAGGAGATCGTGTTGACCGACGTGCTCGACACCGGGAGCGTTCCGAACAACCCGGTGTTCCACGTGTAGGTGACGGTGACGGCGACGGTGTTGCTCACGACCACCTGCCGGGTCAGGCCGGTGGCCGGGTCCACGGTCTGGACGAGCCGCGTCGGCCTCTTGTCCGGGTTGCCGCTGGCGTCCAGGTTCCAGGTGACCGTGTACGCGAGCCCTTCGGCCTGCATCCCGGCCGCGTGCGGCGCGATCGCGTTCGTGTACACGTCCTGCGGGGTGGCGGCCGCGGCGCTATTCTCCTTGGCGTACTGGGCGCCGTGGACCGACGCCCACCGCGACGCCTCCCGCGCGGCGTGCGCCACCTGCTGGTAGCGGAAGACCCCGAGGCCCAGCAGGATGATCGCGAGGACGAGCAGGAACAGGACCGGGTAGACGAGCGCGGCCTCGGCCAGGATCGTGCCGGCGCGCGCCTTCCGCTTCTTCCGCTTCAACATCATGGCCGTGGCCTCTTCGTCCGGGGTGGTCGGGTCACTTGGTGACGAGCGGGGCGACCCGCATCTGGACGGTGCGGGAGAGCGTCTGGGAGCTAGGCACGCCCGGGAAGTTGGTGATCGTCTTGAACGGCACCGAGACGGTCACCGCGACGGCCGCGCCGCCGGTCGAATCGGTGGCCGGGGCCGCGGCCACGGTCGCGGTGGCGTTCAGGTACGGCGCCTCCGCCAGGGCCGCCTCGGTGACGCTCGCGTACGGCGACCGGGCTGCCGCCTCCTGGTCGGCCGCGTAGAGGGCGCCGTTGCGGGCGCACGCCTCGACGGTGATCGTGTAGTGGAGCAGCCGCGCCCAGTCCGTGGCGATCACGCCGACGAACAGCAGGAACGGCAGCAGGACGGCGAACTCGACCGCCGCCGCGGCCGGGCGTCGGGCAGGGTTGCAGATGCGCATCGCGCTCTCGATGACGGTGACGAGGTCCGATTCGTGTCGCGATTGCGGACGGAACCGACCTGTGAGGTCTTCTAGTGCAGGACCGGCGGGGCGGGGTGCGAAATTGACGAAAACACCGATTTTGTCGGTCAGATGCGAATGTACCTGGGGCACCGCGTTAACACCGGGACCGGAATCGCGTCGGCATTTCCGCCTCCGCCTGAACGCGCATGTCGAACGGGAACACGGGGCGCGCCCGCGCGCCGCGAACAGGCCTTCAGTGGCGGTGCGTGGTCGCGTTGAAGCGGGCGAAGGGCGCCGATTCCGTGGCTTGCCCGACCCGCTCCGTCGGCCGACACTGCGGCTCCTCCGGTCTGCCGCGAGACGTCGGGGCCACCGCCCCGTCTGCCGGCGGCGGAGCGTTTTCTTCCACGAGCGAAATGGCGCCCGGTGGCTGCAGGTGCCTATCCGGGATTCGGGCGCGGAAACGCGGCGCGGGCGGGAAAGCGCGCGTTCGGAACTCGTAGCCGCTGTGTCGCACTCTAAGGGAGTGCGTGCGGTTCTCCGCCCGTGGCCGTTCACGTGCCATTCGTCAGTGTGAGTGCGTGAGGGAACCCAGCCTCCGCCGGGCGTCCGGTGGTCTGGCATCGACAGGCCATCTTTGCT
>CANLGS010000461.1 GCA_947490035.1 Gemmataceae bacterium | reverse complement strand
TCGGCCCCGCGGATGAGAAGGGGCTTCGACCGTGGAAGGCGTGTGCGGTTGGCGACGCGAGTCTCTTCTGGGTGCGCGCGGGCCGGCTGCTCGCGACGTTCCCGGTGGTCGCGGCCGACCAGTTCGGTTCCGCGCCGCTGCTGGTCCGGTCGAATCCGGGGTTTCGCACGGTGGCGCTCGGTGCCGCGGGAACGTGCGAACCGGACGACCGGTTCATCCTCGCGACCGACGCGGTCGCCGCGCGGCTGTTCAAGAGTACCGCGGTCGGACCCGGCGTGGACTGGACCCGGTTGGAGGCGCTCGGCGAGGACGAGTGGCGCGCGGAGATGGACACGCTCCGCTCGGCCAACGACATGGTCAACGACGACTGCACGCTGGTCGTCCTCCGCGTCAGCGGCGGCGCATCCGAGGCGAGCGCATCCGAGGCGAGCGCATCCGAGGCGAGCGCATCCGAGGCGAGCGCATCCGAGGCGAGCCGGGAGCGTGAGCGACCGGAGGAAGTACCCACTCCAAGCGCGGAACCTCCGGTCGCTTACGCTCCCGGCTCGCCGGAAATCGCGAGCGCCTTCATCGCAAGCGACGCCGGCGATCTGATGATCGACTTGCCCCACGACCCGCCGGCACCATTGCCGGACGAACCCCCGGCAGCCAGGGACGGTTTCCCGGAATCGACGGACCCAGGCGTCTGACATCCGCGAGGAACTCATGACCCGGCTTCACACCTTGTCCCGCTCGCTCGCGTTCGCCGCACTCGTCGCGCTCGCGCCGCTCGCGTCCGCACAGGACGACGCGACCAAGTCCGCCGCCGAAGCGCAGAAGCAACTCGGCGACATCCAGAAGGGACTCGCCGGCGGCACCGACTTGCAGAAGCGGCTGCGCGTGGACAAGTTCGAGGCCGGCGACGAGCAGGTGAAGGTCACCGGCGTGTTCCTCGACGCGCCCGCGGCGAAGGCCGACGACCCCGTGCCGTTCGACGCGATGCAGGACGAGGTGGGCAAACTCGTCCGCGACCGCCTCAAGGACGACAAACTCAAGTTCGACTGGAGCGGCGTCAAGAAGATCGACGTGAAGGACCACCCCCACGTCGTGCTGCAACTCGCGGCGAACGCGGCCGGCGCGAAGGGCGACACCGCCGCCGACCGGTGTCTGTTCGCGGGCAGTCGCTTCGGTGCCGACGGCGGGGTCGTCATCTCCGGCAAGCGCGGCAAGGACGCCGACGCCGCGAAGTGGCTCGCCGGCGCCATCTCGACGCACCTCGCCAAGCACGCGGCCGTGAAGGTCGTGAGTGAGAAGCCGCTCGTCACCGACGACGTGAAGCCGGTCGAGTGGAAGCTCGCGCCGCCGGATATGCAGAAGCTGTTCGCATCTTCGACGGACGCGCCGACGCGCCGGCTGCGCGTCGATCGCGTGTACATGGCCTACGACGCCGAGAACCCGGACCCCAACACGGTTCACCTCACGCTCGCGGGCGTGCGCCTCGGCGAGGACGCGGTAGACACCGAAGCCTTGCCGGAAGTGTGCCGCAAGCAGTGGCCGGAACTGTTCACCGGTGTGCCAAAGGTGCTGGTCGATCTCAAGCCGCTGCTCGGGCCGGGCATCCCCGAACCGGCCGCGAAACTTCAAGCCGCGGTCGCGGTCAAGCCCTCTCTTGATGGCGTTCGCATCGACCCCGGCGCGGAGTTCGGCGCGAGTGGCGAGCTGATGCTCGCGGGGCTTCAACCGGGCCTGACGCCCGCCGCCGAGAAGGAGCTAATCGCGACGTACCAGGCGGTCGTCAAGGAGTTCATCGACAAGGCCGACGCGACCGCGCCGCGGTACAAGAAGCTCGCCGAAGGCGGCGTGTCCACGAAGCAGATGAAACCCGTGCCGACCGTGAAGTTACTGGCCGAACTGCGCGAGTGGACCGCGAACACGATGGACGACGCGCGCCTGTCGCGCCTGTACTACGCCGCCGACGGCGGACTGAAGTTGCAAGTGAAGACGGTGACGAAGGCCGACGGCGACAAGGTGCGGGCGAAGTTCAAGGAACTGGCCGCGAAGTACCTGCCCGCGGACGCGCCGAAGCCGCCGGAGCCGCCGAAGAAGGACGATACACGCGCCCCCGACGCCGGCACCGTGTTCATCAACGCGGCGCTTCAACCGCCGAAGTTGCCCGAACCCGCGACCGTGCCGGCCACGTTCTCCGCGGGCTTCACCGCGCACCTTCGCAAAGAGATGGCCGGCGATCAGAAGAAGTGGAACGGCGTCCTCATCGAGCGCGGGCTGTTCGACGAGCAGGGCCGCTACACGCTCCGCGGCGTCGTGGACACCGCCGCGCAGAACGACGAGCTTGTGAAGCTGTTCGACGAGTTGAAGACCGACCCGAAGTGGGCGGAGTTCTTCACCCCGGCGCCGAACAAGCCGGTGCTGGAGGTGGTGCCGCTACGCGATCTGCTGGACCGCGTGAAGCGGGTCGCGCCCGCGTACCCGGAGTTTGACGGCATTCGCATCGAGTCGGCCCAGTACGACTCCGACGTGAACCTCATCTTCAAGGCGCACGTCGCGGGCGAACTGGCCCCCGAACCGGCGGCGCTGCTCGCGAAGTTGCTCCGCGACCCCCCGGCGTACAAGCGCCGCGCGCCGGCCGACAAGCAGGTGAAGATCGGCCGCGTGTCCGGCCCGGCGGACACCGACGCGCAGGAGGGGCGGTTCAGCCTCGCCTACGGCGCGAAGTTACTCGAAGGGACCGACGCGAAGAAGGCGAAGGCGTGGCTGGACAGCGCGCTGTTGCACTACCCGAACGAATCCGGCGTGTGGTTCTTGAGCGCGTATTTCAACTACACGAACGGCGACACCGAACTGGTTCGCCGCGACCTGTACCGGATGATCGAGTTGGAGGGGCCGATCGAGTTCAACGGCACCGCGCAGCGGAAGCGACGCTACGAGGCCGCGAAGAACATCCAGGGGAAGGTCCGCAACGAACTGGAATCGCTGTGGCTGGACTACTTCCGCGAGGTGAAGGACGGCGCCAAGCGCATGACGATGACGAAGGAGAAGTGAGTTTGCCTTTCTCTTGTGGCACAGGCTTCCAGCCTGTGTTCCGTTGAGTTCTCCGGACACAGGCTGGAAGCCTGTGCCACAAGAATAGAGAAGCCCGCCGAGTCACCTCGGCGGGCTTCTGTTCTTCCCTTGCGAAGCCGCGAGCGGCTTGCCTATCCCACCAGTTCCTTCACCGGCTTGCCTTCGGGGCACAGCTCGATGGGCCGGCCGTCCTGCGCCTTGTACCACGTGTGCAGCGGCACGCCGAGCGTGTGGTAGATCGTCGCGGCGATGTCCTGCGGGCCGACCGGCGTGTCCGTCACCACCTCCGCCATTGCGTTCGTCCGGCCCACCACCTGACCCACCTTCAGCCCGCCGCCGGCCATGATCGCGACGCCGGCCGTCGCCCAGTGGTCGCGGCCCGCCGTCGGGTTCACTTTCGGCGTGCGGCCGAAGTCGCCGAACCACACCACCAGCGTCTCGTCCAGCATCCCGCGCGCGTCCAGGTCTTCGACCAGCGCCGACAGCCCGCGATCAACACGCGGCATGAGCCGGTCCTTGAGGCTCTTGAAGTTGTTCGTGTGCGTGTCCCACCCGCCGTCGGTGACGGTGACGAACTGCACGCCCGATTCGACCAGCCGCCGCGCGAGCAGGCAGCCCTGACCGAGCGAGTTCTTGCCGTACCGCTCGCGGGTCTTCTCTGTTTCTTGGCCGAGGTCGAACGCCCGCTTCGCGGTCGGCCCGGTGATGATGCCGTGCGCCTTCTCGTAGAACTCGTCGCGTGCCTTCACCACGCCCGGCGATTCCACCGTCTTCTGGTAGTTCTCCAGGTCCGCGAGCATCGCGTAGCGGCGGTCGAGGCGGATGCGCTCGGCGTCGGTGCCCACCGCGAGGTCGCGCACCTTGAACGTGGGCGACGAGGCGTCGTCCGGCACTTCAAACGGGTTGAACTGGTCGCCCAGGAAGCCCGCGATGCCGCCGTTGAAGCGCCGGTCGATGGACTTGCCGAGTTGCACGAACGGCAACATGCCGTTCGAGTAGCCGCGCTCCTTCGCCACGACCGAGCCGAAGCACGGGAACGGCAGCGACGCGTTGAACTTGTGCCCGCTCATCATCAGGTGGTCGGCGACGCCGTGCGACCCGTTCTTCGGGTCGTGCCCGCGAATGACCGCGAGCTTGTCCGTCTGCTTCGCGAGCATCGGCACCACGTCGGTGAACCGAACGCCGGGCAGTGTGGTCGGGATGGTGCCGAACTCGCCGCGAATTTCGGCCGGCGCGTCCGGCTTCGGGTCGAACGTGTCGATGTGGCTCGGCCCGCCCTGCATCCACATGAGGATACATCGCTTGGCTTGGGCCTTCGCGGCTGGCGCTTCGGCGCGGGCTTGCAGGTATTGCGGCAGTCCGAGGCCGAACGCGG
>CANLGS010000460.1 GCA_947490035.1 Gemmataceae bacterium | reverse complement strand
GTTCAGCACGAACGCGACGCCCGGAAGCGCGGACCGCGCGTCGGCGACCGCGCGCAGGAACGCGAGCACCGCGACCGGCGTCGCGAGCGCCTCGGACGGGTCGCCCAGCACCGGGCGGAGGTGTTCCCACGCCCGGAGCGCGCGGCGCAGCGCGGCCAGTCGCCGGTACGCCGTGCGCGGCTGGAGCGGGATCGGTGGTGGCCCAGAGCGCGCGCTCGCGGGCGCGTCGGGGACGACCTCGAACGCCGGCGGCAGTTCCTCCGCGAACTCGCCGTCCGGCACCACCTCGTAGGGCAGCGGGTCCGGCTCCCACACCACCTCGTATGGCGGGTCGGGGGCTTCGCCCGGCGGGCGCAGCCCCGGCTCGAACGGCACCTCCACGGCGCGCGTTTCGCCTGTTTCGGTCGCGAACGGCGGTTCCTCTTCGACCACCTCGAACGGGGCCGGCGCGATGCCCAACCCGCGGTCGTAGGCGGCGCGGGCGACCGGGTCCGTGAGGCACACCAGCGCCTGCGCGAGCCGGTTCATGCCGTCGGTGACCGCGTCGGGGTGGCGGAGTTGGTGCTGGCGAAGCCGGTCCATGCGGTCGAGGACGCGGGTCTCGATCTCGGCGAAGTCGCCGGTGCCGCGGGCGAGGCCGAGCAGCGCGTAGTGGTCCGGCGGCCACGCGCCGGGCGGCAGTCCGAGCCAGGCGCTTAACCGGTCGTGATCCACGTGCGGCCCCGTGAGCGATGGGGCCATCTTCGGGCGGCGGGGCGGGTTGGGCAAGCCGGCTTGTTCCGCACGCGGCGGGAGGTTATAACGCCGCGCCCCAACGGGTAGCCAACCGGGCGCGGGAGAGACGAGAGCGATGCGGAACTTCCGGCGGAGCGTGTGGTTCTCGTGGGCGTACCGGCGGCGCCTGGTCGCGTCGATCCTCTGCGCGATGGTCGTGGCCGTCCTGTGGAGCGTCAACCTCGGCGCCATCTACCCCGTCTTGAAACTCCTCAGCACCAAAAAGAACCTCCACCAGTGGGTGGACGAGGAGATCGCGGAGCACCAGAAGCAGAACGCGATTCACGCGAAGGAAGTGGAGAGGCTGAACCGCGCGCTCGCGGACCTGGAGACCAAACCCGACGCGCCGCAGCACGAGAAACAGACGCGGCAGAACTCGTCCGCCCTGGCCCGCGCGACCGACGCGCAGGAGGACCACGCGGCCTCGGCGTACCGGTACCAGTGGCTGCGCGTGCGGGTGATCCGACATTTGCCCACGGACATGTTCGAGACGTTCCTGTGGATCATCGGCGCGGTGCTGGCGTGCGTGGCACTGAAGGGCGCGTTCGAGTTCCTCCACGAGTCGCTCGTCGGCCGGGTCACGCACCGCACGCTGTTCGACCTGCGCAACGCGTTCTTCCGCCGCGTCGTGCGCCAGGACGTGCGGCAACTCCAGGCGGCCGGCACCACCGACCTGATGGCCCGGTTCACCAACGACACGGAACAGGTCGGGGCCGGGCTGAAGGTGCTGTACGGGCGGGTGATCGCCGAACCGCTCAAGGCGGTCGCGTGCTTCGTCGCCGCGTGCATCATCTGCTGGCAACTGACGCTCGCGTTCGTCGTCGTCGTCCCGCTCGCGCTGTACGTGCTGCTGAAGGTGAGCAAGGCGATGCGGAAGGCGTCGAAGAAGGCGCTCCAGCGGATGTCGGCGATGTACAAAATCCTGAGCGAGACGTTCGGCGGCATCCGGGCGGTGAAGGGGTTCACGCGCGAGGCGCACGAGCGCCGCCGGTTCCGGGCCGCGAACCACGAGTTCTACCGCAAGGCGCTGCGGCTGGTGAACATCGACGCGTTCACGAACCCGGCGGTCGAGTTGCTGGTGGTGCTGGCGGTGGGGTTCGTGCTGTCCGCCGGGGTGTACTTGGTGGTGACCGGGAACACACACATCGGCATCTTCCGCATGTGCGCGCAACCGCTCAGCTTCGAGACGCTGTTGCAGTTCTACGTGTTCACGGTCGCCATCGCCGACCCGGTGCGCAAGCTGTCGAGCGTGTACACCAAACTCCAGGGCGCGGAAGCGGCGTCGGCCCGCATCTTCGAGATGTACGACCGCGAGCCGACGATCCGCGGCAACGCCGACGGCCCGCGCCTCACGGCGGTCGCGAAGAAGATCGAGTTCCGGCACGTGTGCTTCGCCTACGACCCGACGGCCGAGCAGCCGACGCTGGACAACGTGACCCTGACGGTAAAGGCCGGCGAGACGGTGGCCGTGGTCGGCGGCAACGGGTGCGGCAAGACGACGCTTCTCGCGCTGCTGCCGCGGTTCTTCGACCCGGACTCCGGCGCGGTCCTGATCGACGGCGTGAACCTGCGCACCGCCCACCTGCGGTCGCTCCGCAAGCTGATCGGCGTCGTCACCCAGGACACGCAGTTGTTCGACGACACCGTGCTGGCGAACATTGCTTACGGGAAACGTCGAGCGACGCGCGAAGAGGTGATCGAGGCCGCGACGAAGGCCCGCGCGCACGAGTTCATCGAGCGGAAGCCGGGCGGGTACGACGCGCTGATGGGCGTGGCCGGCGCCAACTACTCCGGCGGCGAGCGCCAGAAGATTGCATTGGCACGCGCGATCCTGCGCAACCCCAGCATCCTCATTCTGGACGAGGCGACCAGCGCCGTGGACCAGCAGAGCGAGGCCGACATTCACGCCGCGATCAAGGAGTTCGTGAAGGGCCGCACGACGTTCCTGATTACGCACAAGCTGCACACGGTGCCCGAGATCGCCGACCGCGTGGTGATGATGGAGGCCGGGCGGGTGCTCGACATCGGCACGCACGCCGAGTTGCTCGCGCGGTGCGAACCGTACCGCCGGCTGTTCGAGTCCGGCCACCTGTGGAAGGCCGCATGAGCGCGCCGGACGCTCGCCTCCGGCTTGCGGCTAACGGGTTCGTCGCACTCGCCCTCGTCGCGCTATTCTTCTTCCAACTCGGCGCGCGCGATCTGGTGAGCAGCCACGAGGCGCGCGGCGCGCAGAACGCGCAGCGGATGCTCGACACGGGCGAGTGGGGTTTGCCCACGCTCTTCGACGGGCAGCGCGACTTGCAGAAGCCGCCCGGTTACTACTGGCTCGTCGCGGCTGTGGGTGCGCTGAACGGCGGGCACGTGTCGCCGTGGGTGGCGCGCTTCCCCGCCGCCGCGAGCGGCCTCGTCGCGGTGCTGCTCGTGTATGGCTTCCTCCGGCGCGAGGGTTACGCGACCGGCGCGCTAGTCGCCGCGGTCGCGCTCGCCTCCGGGAACCACTTCGTTGCGATCGGCCGCACGGCCCGCATCGACGTGCCGCTGACGTGCGCCGTAATGGCATCGCTGCTCGCGTTTTATCGCGGGTGTTCTTCTGGCGAGCGGCGCGGCGTAAGCCCGCCGGTGCGTTTCCAACAACCGGCGGGCTTACGCCGCGCCGCTCATGGTTGGTTTGTCGTCTCGGCGCTTGCGGCGGGATTCGCGGTGCTGCTCAAAGGCCCGGTCGGGCTGGCCCTCATCGGAAGCACCGCGGTCGCGTTCCTCCTCGTGGAACGATCCGCTTCGCCACTCCCCGAACGTCCGCGGTTACCGCTGCTCTCGGCGGTTCTCGGTGTACTCGCGGTCGCGGGTGTCGCGGTGCCGTGGTTCGCGTGGGCGCAGCACGCGACCGACGGCGAGTTCGTGCGCGTCTTCTTCTGGCACCACAACGTCGCCCGGTTTACCGGCGAGTCGGAGTCGCTCGCGTCGCACCCGTGGTGGTACTACGGCCCGCGATTCGCGCTCGCGTTCCTGCCGTGGACGCTGCTTCTCGTGCCGCTCGCGGTGTGGGCGGTGCGATCCGGCGTGTGGAAGCAACAGCGCGCGTTCCGGTTCGGGGTCGTGTGGACGGTGGTGATGTTCGCGGTGCTGTCGGCGGCGCGGTTCAAGCGCGCGGACTACCTGCTCCCACTATTCCCCGGCGCGGCGCTCGCGCTGGGCTGCGCCGCCGAGCGCTGGCTGACTTCGCGCGCCAACCCGCGATCGGTGAGAATCGCGAAGTGGGCGTTCGGCGTGCTGGTCGCGGGGGCGCTCGCGGTGTGGCCGGTCATGTGGTTCGTGGTGGAACCGGCGGAAGCGGCGCGCCAGGAGAAGCGGCCGTTCGCCGCGGCGATCCGCGAACACGCGCCGAAGCCGCAAACGATTCTGCTGTTCCGCGCGGAGTCGCACCTACTCGCCTACCACCTCGGTTCGCCGCTGCATACGTTGGTGGAGTGGGGCGAGTTGAAGGAAGTGCTCGCGACGAGCGGCCCGCACGTGGTCGTGATGCCGCCGGAGTACGCCGCCGACGCGGAGCGCATCACCGGCCGGAAGCTGGTGCCGGTCGCGTCGCTCGCGGACTTCACGTCCGTCCGTCCGCCCCGCCCGCTGGTGTGCCTCCGCACCGCGGATTAGAAACGCAAACCCCTCCCCAACCCCT
>CANLGS010000459.1 GCA_947490035.1 Gemmataceae bacterium | reverse complement strand
GGCTCGTAATTGGGCTGGTAAGTCTGTTCCAGCCGTTCGGCAAAAAATCGTTGGCCGTCGGCGGTTGTCTCTTGAACGGACTGCACTGCCTCGCCCCCGTCGTGGCGATCTGGTTCTGATGGCATTGCACTTGGTTGGCTCCGGAAGGGTCAACCCAGGCACGGCAACAAACGGCGGGCATGATTTGCTTCTGGGGCTGCAACCGGTGTCGAAGGTGAAGTAGCCACTCGCGTTCGCCTGCCAATTCGCGTTTCGCTCCGCTCGCGGTTCCTGCCACTCTGACACCGCGAACCGACCCTTCCCGCACACGTCATTTTTCAAATGCTTGCTGCGTCGCGGGTTGCGGCACGTGCGTTTCCCGGCACGGTCATTGCATGTGACCCGCGAAAACGATATTCCCTTTCGTTTCCCAACGGGCGGATAGACCGATGGCCGACAAGCAAATTTCCTACGCCGATGATGCCCGCCAGAAGCTCCTCGCCGGCGCCAGCAAACTCGCCCGCGCCGTCCGCTCCACGCTCGGGCCGCGCGGCCGCAACGCCGTTCTCGACAAAGGTTGGGGGTCGCCGACCGTCACCAAGGACGGCGTCAGCGTCGCCGAAGACATCGAGCTGAAAGACCCGTTCGAGAACATGGGCGCCCAGCTCGTTAAAGAAGCCGCGAGCAAGACCTCCGACGTGGCCGGCGACGGCACCACCACCGCGACCGTTCTCGCCGAGTTCATCTTCCGCGAAGGGCTGAAGAGCATCGCCGGCGGGCACGACCCGATGGCCGTCGTTCGCGGCATCCAGAAGGGCGTCGATAAGGTCGTCGAGGAACTGCACAAGATCGCCGAGCCGATCGACCCGAAGGACAACAAGGCGATCACCGAGGTCGCGACCATCGCGGCCAACAACGACAAGGAAATCGGCAAGAAGCTCGCCGAAGCGATGAAGATGGTCGGCGCCGCCAACGGCGTCATCACCATCGAAGAAGGCAAGACCGCCGAGACACAAGTCGTCGTGGTTCAGGGTATGCAGTTCGACCGCGGCTACCTGTCGCCGCACTTCGTCACCAACCCGGAAACGGTGACGTGCGAGTTCGAGAACCCGTACATCCTCATCTACGAAGAGAAGATCAGCAGCCTCAAGACCATCCTTCCGCTGCTCGAGTGGGCGCACAAGGAAAAGACCCAACTGCTCATCATCGCCGAAGACATCGAAGGCGACGCGCTCGCGGGCCTCGTGCTGAACAAGCTCAAGGGCGTGGTTCAGGTGTGCGCGGTGAAGGCGCCCGGCTACGGCGACCGCCGCAAGGCCATGCTCGAAGACATCGCGGTGCTGACCGGCGGCAAGCCGATCTTCAAAGACCTGGCCGTGCAGATCGACTCGATGACGACGCCCTCGAAGGGCGCACCGGTTCTGACCGTGCTGGAATACCTCGGCCGCGCCAAGAAGGTGAAGATCGACGCCGAGAACACGACCGTCACCGAAGGCAAGGGCAAGAAGAGCGAGGTCGAGGGCCGGGCCGACGCGATCCGCAAGGAGATCGAGAAGACCGAGAGCGAGTACGACCGCGAGAAGCTGCAAGAGCGGCTCGCGAAGCTCGCCGGCGGCGTCGCCCAACTGAAGGTCGGCGGCGCGACCGAGACCGCGATGAAGGAGCGGAAGGCGCTGTACGAAGACAGCCTCCACGCGACCCGCGCGGCCATCGCCGAAGGCATCGTCCCCGGCGGCGGCGTGGCCTTCCTGTACGCCCGCAAGCCGCTCGCGGACAGCAAGCTCAAGGGCGACGAGGGCGAAGGCATGCGGGTGCTGTTCCGGGCGCTCGAGATGCCGTGCCGGCTGATCGCGGAGAACGCCGGCAAGGACGGCACCGTGGTCGTGTCGCACATCCTCAAGGGCAAGGACAAGAACTGGGGCTACAACGCCGACACCGACAAGTACGAAGACCTCCGCGCGTCGGGCGTCATCGACCCGGTGAAGGTCACCCGCAGCGCGCTCCAGCACGGGGCGAGCGTCGCGTGCCTGCTGCTCACCACCGAGTGCATGATCGCGGACATCCCCGAGCCGAAGAAGGCCGGCGGCGACCACCACGACCACGATCACGGCGGCGGTGGCATGGGCGGCATGGGCGGGATGGGCGGGATGATGTAACGCTTCGCGTGTTTCGTGTTTCGGCGAGCCGGGAGCGTGAGCGACCGGAGTTGCTCCCAAACACGAAATGCGAACGCCAAACACCTCAATACGAAACACCAAACACCAAATACGAAACACGGAGCGCAACAATGGCCAAAGCAGCAGCAGCCGAGAAGCAACTGACCCTGAAGCCGCTCGACGACCGCGTCGTGCTAGAGCCGACCGAGGCGGAGGAGAAGTCCGTCGGCGGGATCATCCTGCCGGACACCGCGAAGCAAAAGCCGCAGCAGGGCAAGGTGATCGCGGTCGGACCGGGCAAGCTCACCGAGAAGGGCACCCGCGTCGCGATGGCCGTGAAGGTCGGCGATGTCGTCCTGTTCGGCAAGTACAGCGGCTCCGACGTCGAAGTGAACGGCAAGGAATTCAAGATCGTCCGCGAAGCCGAAATCCTCGGCAAACTCACCAAGTAACCAAACACATCCACCGCGGAGACCGCAGAGACCGGAGAGGAAGACAGCAGAGATACAGAGAGTTCATTGAACTCAATTCTCCCGTCTTCCTCTCCGGTCTCTGCGGTCTCCGCGGTGAATAATCTGGAGTCACCAATGGCGAAGCAACTGCTGTACACCGACGACGCGCGGAAGAAGCTCCTCTTGGGGGCCGAGAAGCTGTCCCGCGCGGTCGGCTCGACGCTCGGGCCGACCGGCAAGAACGTCATCATCGACAAGTCGTTCGGCGGGCCGACCGTCACCAAGGACGGCGTCACCGTGTCGAAGGAAATCGACCTCGCCGACCCGTTCGAGAACATGGGCGCGAAGCTCGTGAACGCGGTCGCCCAGAAGACCAGCGACAGCGCCGGCGACGGCACCACCACCGCGACCATCCTCGCGTTCGCCATCTACCAGGAAGGGCTGCGGAACATCACCGCCGGCGCGAACCCGATGGCCGTCAAGCGCGGCATCGACAAGGCCGTGACCGCCGCCGTCAAGCACCTCGAAACGCTCCAGAGCGACGGCGGGCTGACCCGCACCATCCGGCCCATCGACAAGGGCGGCCGCGAAGACCTGGAGAACATCGCCAGCATCTCCGCCAACAACGACCCGAAGATCGGCAAGTTGATGGCCGAAGCGTTCTCCAAGATCGGGCGCGACGGCGTCATCACCGTCGAGGAGGGCAAGACCTCCGAGACCGTGCTGGAGTTCGTCGAGGGGATGCAGTTCGACAAGGGCTACATCTCGCCGTACTTCGTGGTCAACACGCCGGACCTGAAGTGGGAGCAGACGGACGTGTCCGTGCTGCTGTTCGAGAAGAAGCTGTCGAACGTCCGCGAAATGCTGCCGCTGCTGGACGCGGTCGCGCGGGCCGGCAAGCCGCTGCTCATCATCGCCGAGGACGTGGAGAGCGAGGCGCTCGCGGTGCTGGTCATCAACCGCCTCAAGGGTCACATCGAGGTGTGCGCGGTGAAGGCGCCGGGGTTCGGCGACCGCCGCAAGGCGCTGATGGAAGACATCGCGGTGCTGACCGGCGGGCAGTTCGTCAGCGAAGACCTGGGCGTGAAACTCGACAGCGTCGAGGAGATCAGCCCGGCCGAGCAGCAGCGCGGCGCCCGCCCGACGCCGAAGGTGTTCACCATGCTCGGCCACGCCGATCAGGTGTCGGTCGATAAGGAGAACTGCACCCTCATCATGCAGCCGGAGAAGACGCGCGACGCGGCGATCAAGGCCCGCGCGCAGACCATCCGCACGCAGATGGACCAGACCGAGAGCGAGTACGACAAGGAGAAGTTCTCCGAGCGGCTCGCGAAGTTGCTCGGCGGCGTCGCGATCATCAAGGTCGGCGCTTCGACCGAGGCCGAGATGAAGCAGACCAAGGGCCGCGTCGAAGATGCCTTGCACGCGACCCGCGCCGCGGTGTCCGAGGGCATCGTCCCCGGCGGCGGCGTGGCGCTGCTCCGGTGCATCCCGATCGTCGAGACTCTCAGCGAGAAGCTGAAAGGCGACGAGCGCATCGGGGCCGAGATCGTGGCCCGCGCGCTGTCGAAGCCGGTTCGCACCATCGCCGAGAACGGCGGCGTGGACGGCGCGGTGGTTGCCGACGAGGTGACCAGCCGCGGCGAGAAGGACGCGAACATCGGGTACGACGCCAACACCGGCAAGTACGTGGACATGTTCAAGGCCGGTGTGCTCGACCCGCTGCGGGTGACGCGCAGCGCCCTGACCAACGCCGCCAGCATCGCCGGGCTGATGCTGACGACCGAGGTCATGATCACGCGCATCGACGAGGACGACAAGAAGTCGAAGGTGTCCGGCGCCATCGCGTGATCGGGCATCGTCTTGGCGAGCG
>CANLGS010000458.1 GCA_947490035.1 Gemmataceae bacterium | reverse complement strand
CTTCGACTGGACCTACACCGGCAAGCCCCTCCAAAAGAACCGCCGAGCCAACTTCGTCCCGCCGCACCGCCGCGTCAAACCACGAAACCTACACAAACCACAAAGCCTTGCCACCTGATGAAATGTTGGATGCGAGTTGTGGCACTAGCACCTTCGGTTCCGGCTTCATCGCGGGTTCGCTGGCCCGCTTGGGCCTCACCGACAGGCCGCACTCGACGGCCGTTTCCAGCGTGTCGGTCATGTGCAGGTGGTGCGCCCACGTCTCCGCCCAATCTTCCCACGGGTGGGCGGTCGCGTAGGCGGAGATGAAACTCTCCTGCCAGTCCGGCGGGGCGCCGTCCTTGTAATACCGCGCCAGCGCTTCGCCGTAATCCGCGCGGTCGTCGCCGAACAGCTCGCGGAAGCGGTCGAGGTGCGGGCCGTCCTTGATGAGCACGTCCCAGTAGTAGTGGCCGATCTCGTGGCGGAAGTGGCCGAGTATGGTGCGGTACGGTTCCCGCAACTGGTGCCGGCGGCGCTCGCGCTCGGCGTCGTCGGCTTCGGCGATGTTGACGGTGATCGTCCCGTTATCGTGGCCCGTGAGGACCGCCGGCGCCGCAGGGTCGGTCGGGTCGGCCAGGAACTCGAACGCCAGCCCCGTTGCATCCTCGTTCTTCTTGCTCGCGACGGGCAGCCCGAGGGCCAACAGGGTGTAGATCAACCGCCGCTTGGCGACTTCCAGTTTGTACCACGCCTCCTTGTTCGCGGGAACGGTCAGGTCCGGGATGACGCGGGTGAGCCGGCAGGAGCGGCAGTACGGGTCGTCGTCGCCTTCCGGCACCGCCCAGTTACAGACGTTGTGTTCGGTGTAGTTCTGGCAGAGCCGGTAGGTCTTCCCTTCGGACCGCGCGAGCGGCGACCGCCACCGCCCGTCGTCGGTGCGGTCGAGCGACCCGGTCACGCCCAGGTCCGGGAGATAAGCAAGCGGGTGCTCGCAACGGACACACAGAACGCTCTCGAAGAAGACGAGGTGGTCGCAGTGGTCGCAGTGGAAGACCTTCATTCACGCTCTCGGCCTGTTGACGCGCCCGATACGGGCAAGAACACTTCCACGCAAAGAGCGAACGACGTGCCGACGACCAGGCGAACCGATCAGGACGGACGCGCCGCGTGCCACTCCGCTTCCAGTTCGCTCGCCGGTTTACACAGGTACGGCCGCGACAGCGCCAGCGCGAGCAGGAACACGCCCAACCCGAGGAACGCCGGGAGCAGGTGCATGCCGTCCGTGTACCCGACCGCGAGATGCACGGCGATCGCGGGCGCGTAGCCCAGCACACCCGCCGGCAGCAGCGTCCACCACAGCCACCCGCTCCCGGCCCGGTAGCCCCATAGCGCCGTCAGCAGCAGCACCACGCCCGTAGACACGAGCGTCCCGCCGAACGTCGCCCGGTCGTGAGCCACCAGCGGCACCAGCCGCGGGTTCGCCGCCGTCAGGTGTTCCGCCGTCGTCTGCAAGAACTCCAAATCCTCGTGGACGAACACAACCGTCACGCCAACGGACGAGATCACCAGCCCCGCGAGCAGCACCGCCACCGAGTGCCCCACCAGCAACAACTGACCCCACTGCGCGAGCCGCCACGCCCGGTCGGTGCGGAGTTGAGGCGGAATCGTCGGCGCGTGCGTACCGAGTTCGGAATGCACCGCGAGGAGCAGCAGTTGCAGCATGCACGCGGTGACGAACGCGTGGAGGGTGTCGAGGTAGCCGAAGCCGAGGAACAGGAAGAAGCTGACGAACCCGAGGGTCGCGGACGCGAACACCGCGACCATCGCCCAGTGAACCCCGCGGCGGATGCCGCCGAACGACAGCCCGACGTACAGCAACCCGACCGTGAACATCGGCCCGACGAGCGAGACGCGGTCGTGTGCCATGAACGCGAGCAGTCGCGGGTTGATGTCGCGGAGCTGGTCGCGCGACATGCCGAGGAACGCTTCGTCGTAGGGCAGCACCACCCGCGTCGCCGCGATGCCCAGCGCGAGTACGCCACCGATGAGCATTCCCAAGCCCATGAGCGCGGTCCAGAACCACGTCATCGCGGCGGGTCGCGGCGCCGGGCGCACAGGTGCGCTCCCGCCGCGCGCCAGCGTCCGGTGCAACACCGCGTCGTTCGTGCGCTTCACCAACCCCGGCCCGTTGAACACCAGACCGCTGTCGATCTCGACCAGATTCGCGCCTGCGTCGAGCAGAGAAAGCGCGTGTTCCGGTTCGTGAATTCCGCCCGACGCGATGATAGGCACCGTCGCGCCGAACCGCGCGCGAATCGCCCGCACGCGCGCGACGGCGGGTTCCCGCACCGGCCCGCCGATCACGGTTCCGCCGCCGACGCGAGCAACCGCGCCGTCGATCAGCACGCCCGCGGCCCCGGCGGCCAGCCCCGCTTCGATCAGTGGGTCGGTCGTCTCGCCCGGCGAGTCCGCGCCGACCAGCAGGAGCACCGGTGTGCCGGTCGCGGCCGGAAGCCACTCGCGGATTGTGGCCGCATCCGCGACCGGCACGGCGAACGCCGCGGCGAACGGCCGCACGCCTTCGACTAACTGCCGGAGTTCGTCCGCGGTGTCGCCCGCGACGCGCACCACCAGCGGCACCCCGAGCCTGCACGCGGCGGCCAGTTTGGTCTGGGCCGACGCCAACCCGAGCGGCGGGGAACCGTCGGGGAAGGCGATGGTTTCGCGGTCGTCGTCGCGCTCGACATCGGGTCGTGCGGGCGGCTCGTTGAACCCGACCGGCCCGACGCTCAGGAAACCGACGCCGAACCGTGCGAGCGCCGGCAGTGCGACGCCCTGCGGGTCGAGGCCCGGACCCAGTCCGACCGGCGACGGGAACTCCGCCCCCAGTAACGACACCGCCAGCCGCGGGTCGGCGCGCATGTGCCCGAGCAGGTCGATCACCCGCGACCCGAGCGGCAGCCGCGCCAGCCGGCCCATGAACCCGAGCGCGAGCGCGCGGGCGACCCGCGGCCGAAGTCGATAGAGTAGCGGGCGCGAGACGGTGCGATAGAACCAATCCGGCATGACGACCTGGCAACGGGGGAACGGTCGCGGGTGTTCGGTAACCTCCCCGCGTGGGTATCATCCTCCGTCTCCAACCGTAGCGGAAGTGGTCCGGCAACGCCACCCTTCCGAACCCGCAACGACTTTCCGCCACGGAACATCGCGGCCGTGGGAAACGCTGAAGAGGTTGCGGAGCGCACCCAACGCGGGGTAACATCCGGACATCACGAAGAGGGAACTTCCATGCTGCTCCTGTCCGCTCTCCTCGCGCTCGCGAGCATTTCACTCGACCGAATCGCACCGATGCCGCGCGAGGCGCGCGGGTGGGTGACGCGACACACCTTCAATCACAAGGCGCCGGTGCGGGCCGTCACCACGACCGCCGACGGCTACGTCATCGGCGACAAGGCCGGCGTGTTGCTGATGTGGGACGCCAAAACCGGCAAGCTCCGCGAAACGCTCCTCGACGGCACTAACGAGCGGGCCAAGCCCATCGACGCGGTGCGCCTCACGCCCGATGGCCGGCGACTGGACTTCGTGACAAGGGGTGACACCGGGCAGATTGAGATGGCCGGGAAAGACAGCGTGTTGCACGGCCCGACGGACTTCGCCGGCCCGAACCTCGCGCTAGCGGCCGACGGGAACTGGCTGACGGTGCGACTGGATCGGGACGTGCCCGATCCGAAAACACTCCACCTGCTCCAGCGACGCTTTACAGCGAACGGCTTTGGCGGCAATCGACTCCACTACTTCGTTCACGCGGCCGACGTGCGACTGGCGGCGGGCGCGTCACGGTTCGTCGTCTCGTCCGACGTGACCGGCACCGTTCACGGCTGGAAGCCGAGAAAAGAGCAAGAGGTCGAGCGTGCCGTGTGGTCCGTTGACTTGAAGAAGCTCGACCCGACCGCGCTCGCGGTGTCGCCGAACGGAGAGATGGTCGCGGTCGCGGGGGCGAGCGGTGCCGTCGAGGTGCTGGACGCGAAGCGGGGCAAGCCAGTCGCGGCGCTGAAGGGCCACAAGGGCGCGGTGCGGGCGGTCGCGTTCACGGCCGATTCCGGGCTGATCGCCACCGGCGGCGACGACGGCACCGTGCGATTGTGGAACCCGTGGACCGGCGAACAAGAGTACCTGCTCGCGGGCCACACCGCGCCGGTCACGGCCGTGTGGTTCGCCCCAGACGACGCGCTCATGACCGCGAGCGATGATAAGACGGCGCGCGTGTGGGTGTACAAGCCGTGACGCGTGTCACTATCGTCGTGCGGGACTTGGACTTGTGAAGAGTGGGCCTGACTGGAATCGAACCAGTTTCCAAGGTTTTATGAGAACCCTGCTCGACCATTGAGCTTCAGGCCCGCGGCGGCATTTTATACAACGATCCGCGAGAGGGCTAGAAGGTAGCGTATTGCGGGTGTAAGCTCTTGCGTGATCATCTTAT
>CANLGS010000457.1 GCA_947490035.1 Gemmataceae bacterium | reverse complement strand
TTGCTTCTGTCCTCTGCCCTTTCTGCTCACTGCTCACTGCTCACTGCCCACTGCCCACTGCCCACTGCCCACTGCCCACTGCCCACTGCCCACTGCCCACTGCCCACTGCCCACTGCCCACTGACTACGGCTTCTTCAAACTCTTGCACCACTCGGTCAGCAGTTCCACGCCGAGCGCATCGACGCGGTTCGACGACAGCGGCGGCATCTGCCCGGTGTTCGGCCCGCGTGCCCCGATGCGGTGAATCAGCACACTCTTCTCCGGCGCCCCCGGTACGATCAACTTCGCGTCCTTCAGCCCGAACGCCTGGTGAACCGGCGGCGCGTCGATCAGCCGCATCTTGTCCCACGCGGTCGGGTAGCCCAGTTCCATCTGCGCATTCCCGCCGCCGGCCTCGACGTGACACGTCGCGCAGTTCGCGTGCAGGTACGCCTTCGCACGCTGTTCAAGCGGTTGAGTTTTGTCGTAGGGATCGGCGAGCTTCTTCATCGCCGACGGCAGGACGGGCAAGAAGCCGGTCGGCTTCGGCTCGCGCTGCTCCGGCGGCTTGGCGGCCGGAACCTTCGCCGCGCCCGGACCGGGGTTGAACAAGTCGAGGTGTTCGAGCACGCGGAGTTGGTTGTCCGTGACGCCGTTCGGGTACTTGTGATCCTTGTTCATCTGGATTTCGCACAGGCCCAGCACGTAGTTCGCAGCGCGGCTGTGACACACCATGCACTCCGCGCGGCTCAGGTAGTGCCACGCCTGGTCGATCCCGCCCGCCGCGTTCTTGATCTTGTAGTTCACGTCGATTCCCTTCGCGTCCACGAGGGTCGCGTCGGTGCCGGCGGCGTTCCACACGTAGGAGTAGCCGTACCACTCGCCCCCCTGCCGCGTCATGAACCGCGTCTCGATCCACTTACGGCTCTTCGGGTCGCCCGCCGTCATTTCGAGCGCGAAGCTCTTCACGAGCACCGTCTTGTCCGGCATGTCCCAGCCGTTGCTGCGCTTGAACGTGATCCCGCCTTCGGGCACCGCGAGGAACCGCTCCTTGTGCGCCCCGTCGGACCAGAACGGAGCGTTCACCGAATAGGGGATCACGCCCGGCTTCATCGTGTGGTCCTTCACCGAGGCGAAGAGGCCGCTGTCGCTCAACTTCTTGGGGAAGCCCGTGTCCGCTTTGGCGGTGTTCGGGGTGAGCGTGAAGAACCCGCCGTCGCCGGTCGCGGCGTGGTGGCAGATGAGCAGTTCGCCGTCGGGGTCGAGCGCGAAGTTCGTGAGCTTCAGCGTGGTGATCGCGATCTTCTTGTGCCACTCGATCTTGTCGCCGGTGTGCTTCACCGCCCAGATGTGCCCGGTGCTGTAGTCGCCGTAGATGTACGCGCCCTTCAGATCGGGCAGTTTGCTCCCGTGGTACACGACGCCGCCGGTCAGCGAGCGCGATTCCGAGTGGTGGTGTTCGACGGTCGGCTTGGTGATCGGCACCGGGGCCGCCTTGCGCGTCGGGTAGAACGGGTGCGAACCTTCGGTCACGCTCCACCCGTAGTTCTCGCCCTTCTTCACCAGATACGCCTGCTCCCAAAGGTCTTGCCCGTTCTGGCCGACCCACAGTTGGTTCAGCTTCTTGTCGTAGGTGATGCGCCACGGGTTGCGCAGCCCCATCGCCCACGTCTCCGGCGCGAAGTCCTTCTTGTCCACGAACGGATTGTCCTTCGGCACCGAATAGTTCCTCCGGGGGCTTACGCCGCCCGGCTCGCCAAGATTGTCCACGTCGATGCGCAGCACCTTCGCGAGGAGTAGGTCGGTGCGCTGTCCCGTGAGGTTGGTGTCCGAGTCGGAGGTGCCGTCGCCGCTGGTGACGTACATCATGCCGTCGCCGCCGAAGCACACGGCGCAACCGTTGTGCCCGTTCGACTCCCACTCGATGATGGTCTTCTCGCTCTTCGGGTCGAGTTCGTAAGGCGCCTTCTTGCTCACGGTGTAGCGCGTGATCGCGCTGTACTTCTGTTTGCGCTCCGGCGTATTGCCGTTCCAGCCCACATAAACGAAGCGGTTCTCCGCGAACTTCGGGTGGAACGCGATGTCGTAAGCGGTGCCGCCGTGCGGCGTGTCCATCAGCTTCACCGCGTCCTTCTCGACAGTTGCGGCGCCGTGGGGGAAGCGCCACACCTGCGTCGGGCCGTAGGACCGCGGTTGATTGATGAGCAGCATGTCGGTCGTGCCGGGGATCGGCTCCACGCGAATGGGGAACTCTGGCCGGTACTTGTCCAAGGCGCGGGTCGCAACAAAGGGCGTAGGCGGGTCCGGGAACCCCACAACGGTGGAGGTGGTCGGCCGCTCCGCCTTCTCGATGCCGAAGGGCTTCGCGGTGGTCGCGTCCGGGCCGACGAAGGTGAGCGTGGCGTAGTCGTCGATCTGGTGGAAGAACGGCGGGATCTTCTTCTTGGCGATCGGCGCGACGCACGACAGCTCCGGTTCCTTCCAGTCGGTGTGATAGTCGAACCGGCACAGGTTCATCTTCCACTTCTCGCCAATCACCGGACCACCGCCGGTTTGCGCGAAGTCCGTCCACGGGATGCGCCCCTCGACGCTCCACCCCTTGTCCACGTCGTCACGCTTGTTCAGAGTGCCGCGCAACTTCACCTTCGCGTCCATGTGGAACTTACCCACCTTCAACTGCTTCGCAATGTTGTCGAGGTCGTACTTGGGGTAGAAGGCATCGAACTGCGCACCGGCCGCGTTCACCTGGAATTCGTAGTACCCGGGCTTCCCGGAATCCGGGCGCAAGAAGATCTCGAACACGTCGTTCTTCCAGAGTTCACCGTCGTGCGTGGTGATGTCCGCGAACAGGTCGAAGTCTTCCATTTCGCAGTGGAAGTAGATGTACTCGCGGTCCCAGAGGAGTTTGGCGGTTGTCGCGGTGCGGCCCATGCGGGCCTTGTCCCCGATCCACGGCACATGGAATGCAGTGATAGTCTGGGCGTGCTTCCACGCGGGTTCGTCCGCGATGCCGTCGAGGGTGATAGGGGTATCGGCCCAGCGGCACTCGAACGAAGTCGGCGGCGCCTCCTTGTACGGTTCGGGGATCGGGTGTTCTGCTTGGGCGAGCGGGGGGCGTAAGCCCCCCGAGATCACGGCGAGAACGAGAATTGCGGGCGCGGCGAGCGCGAGGGGTGTGCGGAAGCGCGAGGTCATGAGTGTGGACTCGGCGAGGGTGGTCCGCTCATGTTACCGGAGTGCGCGGGCGCAAAAAAGCCCCCGCTCTTGAGAAGCGGGGGCCGTGACCTGGTCTTTGACAACTCGATCAGCCGACGTAGACGCTGGTGGAGAGGCCCGGAAGCGGGTCGAACCAGCGGACGCCGCCCGGGTTGGGCGGGAGCAGGTTCGCGGACGCGAGCAGCCCGACGCGACCGTTGTTCGGACCGCCCGGCGCGAGCATCACGTCGGTACGGCCGTCGCCGTCCGCGTCCACGGCGGCGATGCGCAGCCCGCTGGTGTTCCCGCTCCAGGCGATCGTACTGACCAGATCGACCTCGCCCTGCCCGGTGGTGAGCGCGCGGCCGCTGGCGATCCGCAGGTGCGCCGGCCCGAAGCCGGGCGAGGCGATCACGTCCGCGAACCCGTCGCCGTCCACGTCGCCGACTGCGATGTTCAGCCCGGCGGTCATCGACGGGGCGAAGATGAAGAAGTCGTTAGCCAACTTGCGCGGCCCCTGACCGGTGGCGATGGACTTCCCGTCGAACATGGCGACGTGCGGCCCGGCCCCGTAGCCGGCGCCGGTGACGAGGTCGGCGTACCCGTCGCGGTTGATGTCGCCCAGTCCGACGCGCACACCGCCGAGGAACCCCGGCGCGTACGCGAAGAAGCTAGTCAGCTCGCCCTGCCCGCGGCCGCTGAACACTTTCACGTGCGGCACGTTCCCCAGGTCGGTGCCGAGCGCGATGTCGTCGATGCCGTCCGCGTTCAGGTCGCCGGCTGCCACCCACAACCCGCCCTGATACCCGACGAACGGGTCGAAGTCCGCGATCATCGCCGCGGTCGCCCCGTCCCACACGCGGACCCGCGCCGCGATGCCGGGGCCGGTGGCGGTGATCAGGTCCGCGATCCCGTCGCCGGAGATGTCGCCGCGCGCGATCCGCACGCCCCCGCGATACCCGTCCCCGAATGGAGTCACGCTCATCGCCAGACTGCCGTCGGTCCGGAACACGAACACCTGCGTCGCCATGGCCCCGGCGTCGGTGGCGACCGCCCACCCGGTCGGGTTGGATGTCGCCGTCCGCGACTGGGCCGGCGTGTCGTTGGCCGCGGTCGCAACGGGTACGTCCGCGACCGCGGCGGGCGGCGCCGAGACCGGCGCGGACCCGTATGGCGCGTTCACGTCGATCACCGCGAAGTTCGTACTCACCGGATTCTTGTTCCCGTCCACCGTGGTCGTCGCCTGAAGGCCGGCGAACGTCGTCTGGCCGTTGAACGTCGCCGCGAC
>CANLGS010000456.1 GCA_947490035.1 Gemmataceae bacterium | reverse complement strand
CGCTTGCACACCGCCGCGACCGAGGCCGAGTGGAACGCGGCCTCGCCGGGGCTGGTGGAGAAGCTGACGGCGGCTCGCGTCGGCGTGTCCGTCGCGGAGTCGCAAAAGTCCGAAGCGGCGGCCGCGTTGCACAGCTACAAGTCATGGTTCGTGACCGCCCGCGAACGACTTGGTGACGCGATTTCGTCGGCGCTCGTACCTGCACTCGTTCTGATCGCGCTGTTCATTTTCTTCATGATGGCCATGAAGGCGACCGCCGACAAACCCGCCGGAAGCGGGCGCCCGTTCCTCGCCTTCGGCGGTGCGGTGGTCGTCTGCGTCATCGTGGTCGCGGCGATATCCACGATGGGTGGCAACGCCAACTCGACATTCTCCTTCGTGGGCAGTTCGATTCGGCCTCCGGGCGGCGGTGGCGGTAATGACCTCGCCGTCGCTACGCGATCTGCGCCACCGGCACCGCCACGGGAAAATCCCACTGTCTTTGGCCTTGTCGATCCTACAGCGGCGCCCAACATTGCGCCGCCGCGCGACAAGATGGGCGTCTCCGGTGGTACGAAGTGGCGCATTCCTGGCCGCGTCCCCGGCACGAACGGCTTGCCTCTGAACCGCCCCGGGCAGCCAACTGACAACCTGAGTGACCTGCAAGCGAACAAGGCGCGAGTCGCCATGGCGCTCCGGCCGCGGGTTGCGAAGGGGTTTGATGGATGGTCCGTAAACCCGACCGAGCCGGCCGCCGATTCAACCATCATGGGTGGTAGGGTTCAGGAGAACCTGCTCGCCCGGACCTTCAAGCCGAAGGTGCAAGCGAGTCCGCCGGTTCTACCGTTCGTGGTGCGGGAGTACGCCCACCAGCGCGACCCGGCACTCGGCGAGGTACGCAGCGACTTCACCGAGACCGTGTACTGGCACCCGGTGCTTGTGTTGCCCGACTCGGGCAAGGCCAGTGTCGAGTTCCAACTTTCGGACGACATCGCGCGGTATCAGGTACTCGTCGCGGGTCACACCACGGACGGGCGCATCGGGGCCATCACCACTAGCATCGAGGCGCGCAAGCCGTTCAGCATCGACCCGAAGTTGCCGCTCGAAATCTCGCACACCGACACCGTCGATGTGCCGCTGCGCGTGACCAACGACAGCGACGTGCGGCGCAACGTGGCGTTCACCACCACCGCGACCGGCTTCAAGACAACTGGCTCGCTGCAAGACGTGATCGACCTCGCACCCAACGCGAAGGGCCGGAAGATGCTCCGCCTCAACGCGGACACACTCGAAGGCAGCGCGAGTCTTCTGATCGAGGGCACGAGCATTCCGGCCGCGGAGAAGGATGTCATCCGCCGGACAATTCGCGTCGTGCCCGACGGCTTCCCCGGCGTCGGCTCGGTCAGCGACATGCTGGAGAAGGGCAAGGCGCGCGGCACGATCACGCTCCCGAAAGACGTGGTGCCCGGCTCGCTCCGCGTGCGGCTCGAAGTGTACCCCACGTCGATGGCCGACCTCGTGAAGGGGTTGGACGGACTGCTCCGCGAGCCGTCCGGGTGCTTCGAGCAAACCTCGACCACGAACTACCCGAACACGCTGATCCTCGACTACATGAACCAGACGAACCAGACCAACTCGCAAGCCGCGGCGAAGGCGAAGGGACTGCTGGACAAGGGTTACGGGCGGCTCACGTCGTTCGAGTGCAAGGACACGCCGCTCAGCACGAAGCACGGGTTCGAGTGGTTCGGCGCGGCAGACCGGTAGCACGAGGCGCTTACCGCTTACGGGCTGCTCCAGTTCAAGGACATGGCTCGCGTTCACCCGGTCGATCGCGTGCTGATTCAGCGCACGCAGACGTACCTGCTGTCGCGCCGCGACGGGCAGGGCGGGTTCAAGCGAGGCCCGGACGGGCACACCTTCGGCTCCGCACCGAAGCACACGGTGGACGCGTACATCGTGTGGGCGCTCGTCGAGAGCGACCCCGACGACGCCGAGAAGCTAGACCTCAAGACGGAGATCGCGGCGCTGAAGGCCGAAGCACTCAACGAGAACTCGACCGGCGGCAAGGACGCGTACTTCGTCGCACTGACCGCGAACGTGATGCTCCAGCGCGGCGACCGCGAGACCGCGCACAAACTGCTCGACAGGCTCAAGGACAAGCACGTCAAGAACGGCGCGGTGACGGGCGCCGCGACCAGCATCACGCGCTCGGGCGGGCGCGACCTGGAGATCGAAACCACCGCACTCGTGCTGCTCGGCTGGCTTCGCGCGAACGATCCCGCTTACGCCACCACGGTGAAGGACGCGACGAAGTGGCTTGCGCAACAGCGCGGCGGCCACGGCGGGTTCGGTTCGACGCAATCGACCATCATGGCACTAAAGGCGCTGACGCTGCACGCGAAGAAGTCCGCGCGCCCGGCCGAGGCCGGCGAACTTCGCGTGCTGGTGGGCGGCAAGGTGGTGGGCACGCGGCGCTTCAGCGAGCAGGATGTAGACGTGATCGGCCTGGACATCGCGAACCCGGAGACGGCCCTCACGCTCGGCGGCAAGAACGAGGTGGAGATCGTGACCGACGCGAAGCAACCGTACCCGTTCGCGCTGAGTTACACCTACACCACGCTCACACCGGTCAGCGCGGAGAAGTGCGAGGTGCAAATTTCCACCAAGCTCCTTCGGGCGGAGGCCAACGAGGGCGACACGGTGCCGCTCGCGGTGACACTGGAGAACCGCGCGAAGAAGGGGCAGGGGATGACGATCGTGATCGTCGGCATCCCGGCCGGGATGAAGGTGCCGACCGACATGAAGCAGCTCACCGACCTGCGCGAGAAGGGCGTCGTCAGCTACTTCGAGACCCGCGACCGCGAACTGATCCTCTACTGTCGCGAGATGGCCCCTGAACAGAAGGTCGCGCTAACGGTCGATCTGGTGTGCGACGTGCCGGGGACGTATCGCGGCCCGGCGAGTCGCGGGTACCTGTACTACGACGCGGACCACAAGTACTGGGTCGAACCGCTGTCGATCAAGATCGCGCCGCTCGCGGGCAACGAGTGACTCGGCGTAGAGTGCAGAGCGAAGAAGAAGCGAATTTCGTTCAACGGCGCGGCGGACGGGGCGATAATAGCCCGGTCCGCCGCGTTCCTCGCTCCGGGGTTGTTCATGTCCTCGTTCGCCCGAATCGCGACCTGTGTGGTCAGCCTCTTCATCGGCTGCGGTCTCGTGCTGGAGTTCGCCGGCGGGCAAGACGCCGACGGCGGCGGGAAGGTCAAGAAGGAGAAAGCCCCGAAGGGCGACAAGCCGGACAAGGGCGACAAGGGACCGAAGGGTGAGAAGGGCGACAAGGGGAACCCGGAAGACAAGGCCGTCTACAAGACCGCGGACAAGGCGACCAGGCCGAGCGAGAGCGAACGCGACAAGTGGCTGAAGGAACTGAACAAGGCGTACCCCGGTCATGTCACCCCCGGCGAAACGCGGGCGGATTTCGAGCAGTGGTTCGATCTGCTCGCGGCGGGCGGCGCGGACTGGCGGCGCGAGAACGCGCCGATCAAGCAAGTCGCGGAGTTGTTCGACCGCGCGGCCGTCCGGCTCGACCTCGACGGGACCGAGTGGCTCCGGCGCGACGAGTTCCTGCGCTACGCGGCGCGGTTCCTGGCGCCCGGCAACTCGCCGCCGTGGAAGTCGGTCGATCCGGTCGCGGAGGCGGACAAGGTGTTCCGCCACCTCGACCGCGACGGCAGCGGCTTTCTGGAAGCGAACGAGTGGCCGGACCGACTCCGCGTGGTGGCCGACCGGTTCGACCGCGACCGCGACGGCCGCATCAGTCTCGACGAATACCGCGACTACTTCCACGGCCGAGTGATCGCGGTGATCGAAGCTGGCTCGGAGACACTGCTGCCGCGGTCGCCCGCGGCGCCACCGCTGCAGCCGATCGATCTCATCCCTGGCCCCATTCGGTACGGTCGCTTACCGTCGGGTTTGCCCGCGTGGTTCGTGGAACTGGACACGGACGAGGACGGCCAGATTTCGCTCTACGAATGGCGGCAAGCGGGCCGCCCGATGGTGGAGTTCTTCGAGATGGACTTGAACGGCGACGGCCTGCTGCCGCCGGCTGAATACTTCCGCTACCTGCGCTTCGTGCGAACCGGCATCATCGGGGTGTTGGAAGGCCGTTGACGCGACTGGATCGACCTTTGTTCTGAAAATGTCCCAACCCCTCTTCCAAACCGCTGTGGAAGCAATAAAATGCGTATGGAATGATCGTCAATTACGGCGTTTCAACGCGAATGGTTTTCGCACACGCACCCATAGCTCAACTGGATAGAGCATCGGTCTACGGAACCGAAGGTTGCAGGTTCGACTCCTGCTGGGTGTACTAGAAAGGCTTACGGGATAAGGACTTACGTTGGGGTAAATTTGGGGCAAAAACCTGGGGTAAAACCTGGGGCATTTCGGTGGGCCGGACGGTGGGGCAACCCTCGTCCGGCCCACGCT
>CANLGS010000455.1 GCA_947490035.1 Gemmataceae bacterium | reverse complement strand
TGCCGGTGAGGAACCGCCAGCCGGCGGCGGCGCCGGGACGCCCGTACTCGCCGACGTAAGCGGCTTTCTTCTTCTGCACCAGGTTGTCCGGCTCCGGGCCGCCGTGCTCCTTCGGATCCATGCTCACGCAGACGACGTTGAACTGCTTCCCGATGGAGAAGTCCGCGGGCATGTCGCGCATCGTCGCGACCAGCCCGGTGAGGATCTTCGTGCAGAGCATGGGACAGCGGTAGTACACCGGCACCAGGATCGTCGGCTTGTCGCCGATGCACTCCTTCAGCACGATCGGCTGGTCGGCCTCGTCGCGGAAGACGGTGTCGAGCGGCACCTGCGCGCCGATTTGTTCGTCGATGCGGGCGGCGGAGAGCGATCCGCCCTTCGTGTCGTGCGCGGGCACGACGCCGTCGTTGGCGGCGCGGACCGGCAGTGGCACCGCGACGCAGAGGCCAAGACCTACGAAGAGGGCGAATCGCGTGGCGCGAATCACTTTTTCTCCTCCTTCGGCTTGGGCGGCGGGATCGGTTCGGGCGCCTTCTTCGGTTCGGGCTGCTTCGCCTCGGGCGCCTTCGGCAGCGTCACGAGCGAGCCTTCGGCACCGCGGCCGGCGTTGGCGCCGCTCGGCACGTGCCGCGACGCCTCGTCGGGCAGCGGCGGCGCGGACGACTGGAACATCGCCTTCAGCGCGGCATTGTCGAGTGCCAGCGTCTTGTCGAGCGGGGTGCCGCGAGCGGTATCGTACAACTCCCGCGTCCCCTCTTTGCTCGGGATCAAATCCTCCGGATGCACGTGCCGCGAGTTTCCGTCCTTCAGCTTGTTGCTGGTGATCGAGAACGGGTTGTGCCGCGTGTCGAGGCGGTCGGCCTGGTCGAGCCGCGGCTGATCGACTTCCTTCCCGCGGCCGATGCGCCCGAGGCGCTCGGTGACGCCGGCCTGGTTGCGGGCCTTCGCCTGCGGGTGCGCGTCCGGGTCCACTCCCGGCTTCGAGTAGATCGAGAACAGGACCGTGACCGTGCCGAACGCGAGGACGAAGAACAGGATCACGAGCAGCGGCACGCTGAGGATGGTCTTGGCGTCGTACACGTCCTCTTCGTAGCCGCGCTTGATCGTAGCCGGCGACGGCGGACCGCTCACGTCGTGGTCGTCCGCGGGCGGCGACCCCGGTTGCGTGGGTGCGAGTACCTTCACCGGGTCGGCACCGGGGTTTTGGCTGGGCGTCGGACCGCCCTGGAGCGGGTCAGTGGCCATGTGTGTGCCCCTCCGGCAGCAGGAACGCCTGGTTGTTCGGGAAAATCGGCCGCTGCTTCAACTGGTAGACGAAGTACATCAGCCAGATGCCGCCGACGCCGAGGACCGCGCCCACGTCCATCAGGTAGGACGGGAAGTGCCCGTGCGCCGGGGCGCTCGGGGCGATCCACCAGATCACGTCCACGGCGCAAATCGCCATCAGGTACAGCGCCACCACCCGCAGCCGCTTCGGGTGCAGTTTGATGCCGCGGAACAGCAGCAGCACGAACGGCAGCGCGAAGTGCAGCGCGATCAGCGCCGCCGACACGCCCCACCAGAACGACCGGTGCCCGTGTTCGTTCGACCGCTTCAGGTAGAACGGAATCTCTTCCGGCAGGTTCCCGATCCACACCAGCATGAACTGGCTGAACGAGGTGTACGACCAGAACAGCGTGAACACCAGCATCAGGGTCGCCATGTCGAGCTGGAACTTCGGCCGCATGAACCCGCCGAACGGCGGCTTGTGGGCGATCAGCAGGAACATCGACACGCCGAACGCCATCGTGGTGAGGAACGTGTTCACGACGAAGATCACCGGGAACATGGTGCTCGACCAACCCGGTTCGAGCGACATCACCCACTGCGTCGCGGCGGAGGTGGTGACGATGGCGAAGATCACGAGGCCCGGCCCGGAGATGTTCTGCAACTTCTCCAGCCCGCGATCCACCACCCGCGGGTCGGTGGCGTTCGAGGTCTCCTTGCCCCACTTGTTGATGAAGAAGATCAAGGCGCCCCACACGCCGAACACGATCGCGCTGTTGACGAGCATGCCGGGGAGCGACAGGTAGCCGTAGATGTTCTCGTCGCGCTCCTTGCGCTCGGCCTCCTGGCGCTCGAAGACGGCCTTGTTCAGTTGCGTCTTGCCGAGCGTCACCGCCTGGCCGCGGTGGTCGCCGTGTACGTGCGGGTCGATGTGAACGTCTTCGGTCGGCGCGTGCCCGGGGTTCGACCACCAGTACGGCGAGAACGGCGCCTCGTGCGTGTCGTGGTCCTTGATCGCGACCGAAACGACGACCGGGATGAACAGCACGATGATGAGCGGCAGCGTGCGGGTCGCGGCCTCGAACGGCCGCGTCAGGAGCAGCCCCCACGAGGTTTTCGCGACGTAGCGGATCATCAGCAGCGCGAGCGCGCCGACGGGCAGGCTGAGCCAGTACACCCAGCCGGACAGGTACGCGACCATGAACCGCGACTTGGCGTCGTGCTTGGCGGCTTCGCTCTCGGCGGCGCCCATGTTGGCGAAGCCGACGGCGGCGAACAGCACCCAGCCGGCGACGGCCATGACGAGCGCGATGCGGGTGTAGCCCGACCAGTTGGGCTGGTCGGTGTGCGCCGGCGGCGCGCCGGCAGCGGGTACGGTACTCACTTCTTCCCTCCCGCGTCGGCACGCTGGGTCTTTTGCAGCGCCTGAACGTAGGCGATGATCCGCCAGCGGTCGGCGGCCGGAATCTGGGCGGAGTAATTCGGCATGCCGCCGTACCCCTTGGTGATGACTTCGAAGTAGTACCCGACCGGCGCCTCGTCCATCGGCACGCGGTGGCCCCACAGCTTGTACCCGCGCGACAGCCCCAGCCCTTCGACCGGGTTCTTCAGCTTCACCTCGGCGTCGTTCACCTCTTTGGTGTGGAACGAGGTCGGCGTGAGGTAGCCGCGCTCCCAAATCTTCCCCTGCCCGTTGCCGAGCGGCCCGTGGCACACGGCGCAGAAGATGGTGTACCGCTCCTGGCCTCGCTTGAGGTCGGCCTGTGTGATCTGGAACGGGTACTCGTCCACGTACACTTTCGTCGGGTCGGACGGGGCGTAGCGCGGCGCGCCGATCGCCCGCATGAGGCGCTCCGCGTCGGTGAGCGGCGGGGCGTCGAGTTTGGCGACCACCGCGCCGGCCTCGCGAGCGCGTGTCCACTCCGCGGCGGTGAGTCCGGTCACGAGCGGGTCGGTTTCCAGGCGCTGCGCCCGGTGGACGACGCCGCGTTCGAGCGGCCGGCTGGCGCGCTTGTCCGCGAAGAAGTCCGACTCCTCGAGCGGCCGGTAGTACGGCTGGTCGGCCATCTTCTGCCGGCACCCGGCGCCCGTACTCGTAAGAGCGAGGCCCGTGGCGAGAGCGATCAACAGTGGTCGCATGAGTGTCTTCACTCCGCGTTCCGCGTTCCGCGTTCCGCGTTCCGTGGTAATCATTCCATCACCTCTTCGACCGACAGTGGGTGGAGGTCGTTGAGGAACGCGCGGGTGGCGGCGAGGTCGAACTTCGGGTCGGTCGCCTCGATGCACACGAAGAACCGGTCGCACGAGGCCCGGTCGAAGGTCTTGCTGTTGAACAGCGGGTGGTTGTATCGCGGCAGTCCGCAGATTGCCAGGAGTCCGAACAGCCCGGACAGCGCGGTCGTGAGTACCATCATCTCGAACGTGATGGGCACGAACGACGGCCAACTGAAGTACGGCCGGCCGCCGATGTTCAGCGAGTAGCCCCAGGTGTTCGCCCAGTACTGCATGATGAAGCCGGCGCACGCCCCCGTGACGCCGCCGATGAACATAATCGGCCCCATCTCCGACTTCGGGAAGTTCAGCGCGTCGGCCGCCTCCCCCACCGGGTACGGGCTGTAGGCGTCGAGGTGCGTGTACCCCGCGGCGGTCGCCTTCGCGGTCGCGTGCGCCATCTCGTCGCCGGTCGCGAACTCGGCCAGCAGGCCGTAGGTCACCGGCACGGACGGGTCCGCGTGGCCGTGGCCGGGAGCGTGGCCCGGCTCGTGGCCGGTGCCGGGAACGACGGTCGTACTCATGGTGCGTTCTCCATGATGGAGTGGCCGCCGCCGCCGCCCTGCTTCTTCGGCAGCAGTTCGCGCATCTCGGTAATCGAGATCATCGGCAGATACCGGAGGAACAGGAAGAACATGAACAGGAACAAGCCCAACGAGCCGACCATCGTCGCGTAGTCCCACACCGTCGGGGCGTAGTGGCCCCACGCGCTCGGGATGTACTCGCGGGCCAGCGTAATCACGATCACGTACCGCTCGAACCACATGCCGATCAGCACCGAGATGCAGATGAGCGTCATCCAGAACGAGCTTTTCCGGACCTTCTTCGACCACAGGAACGTGAGCGGGAACGCGCAGTTGAACCCGATCAGGCACCAGTACGACCACCCGTAGGGGCCGAACATGCGCTCGATGGTCGTACCCCACTCGTAGAGCGTGTGCCCGTACCAC
>CANLGS010000454.1 GCA_947490035.1 Gemmataceae bacterium | reverse complement strand
GGCACCACGCGCCCGACCACACCGCGAGCAACAGAAGCCACAGCGCGTCGATCCACCAGCGGGTGCGGGCCGGCGGGGTCGCGTCGGGTTCGGGCATCGGCACCGGTTCCGAGGGGTAAAACTTCACACCAATCGCGAGGTGATGATACAAGCCGAAGACGAGTGAAGCCCCAGAGAACGCAGAACAACACAGAAGAGAAGAGTTTAAGACAGGTTTTCAAAGCACTCTTTCTCTTCTGTTTTGATCTGCGTTCTCTGCGTTATCTGCGGCTCTTCCGCCTTATGCGCCACAGGTTACGGGTACAGACCGCGGCGGGCCTTCTCGCGCGACACCTTCTGCACGCCCAGGCTCAGCGCCGCCAGCCGGTTGCCGAATTTCCGCGCCTTCGCCTCGTCGCGCACCCGCTTGAACGCCCTGAGCATCTGCTTCTTCAACTGAAGATTGACCTCTTCCTCGTCCCACATGAACTGCGCCAGGTCTTGCACCCACTCGAAGTACGACACCGTCACGCCGCCGGCGTTGCACAGGATGTCGGGGATGACGAAGATGTCCGTGCCGGCGAGGATCGCGTCGGCCTCCGGGTCGGTCGGGCCGTTCGCGCCCTCCGCCAGCACCCGGCACCTCAGCTTCGCGGCGTTCTCGACCGTGATGACGCGCTCCATCGCGGCCGGCACGAGTACCGTACACGGCGTGGTGAGCAACTCCGCGTCCGCGATCGCCTCCGCCTCCGGGTAGCCGACGATGGTCTTCTTCTCGTTCTCCTTGCGCGACACGTAGGCGATCAGCTTCGCGATGTCGATCCCGCGGTCGTTGCGGATCGAGCCGTAGCGGTCGCCCACGGCGATCACCTTCACGCCGATCTTGACCAACTCCTCGCAGGTCACCGAGCCGACGTTGCCGAACCCCTGCACAACGGCGGTCGCGCTCTCCGGCGAAATGCCGAGTTCCGCGAACGCCTCGGAGATGCAGTACACGACGCCGCGCCCGGTGGCTTCCTTGCGGCCGACGCACCCGCCCAGCTCGACCGGCTTGCCGGTCACGATCTCCGGGCACGCGTACCCGACCTTCATGGAGTACGTGTCGTAGATCCACGCCATCGTCTGCTCGTCGGTGCCCATGTCCGGCGCCATCACGTCCACGCGCGGGCCGATGATGTTCTGAATCTCGTCGGTGAACCGGCGCGTGAGCCGCTCCTTCTCGCCGCCCTTCAGTTCGGCCGGATCGACCGCGATGCCGCCCTTCGCCCCGCCGAACGGCAGGTTCATGATCGCGCACTTCCAGCTCATCCACATCGCGAGCGCCGCGACCTCGCCGAGATCGACGTTCTTGGCGTACCGCAGCCCGCCCTTGCTCGCCCCGCTGGTCAGCGAGTGCTGGACGCGATAGCCGACGAACACCTCGGTGCGGCCGTCCTCCATGCGCACCGGCACGGACACGATCAGCGACCGCTTGGGCAGCATGAGCCGCTCGGCGACGCCCGCATCGAGGTTGATCTCGCGCGCCACGTTCCGCAACTGCTGGCACGCCATCAGGTACGTGGGCGAGCTGACGAACGGGTTGGAAGCCGGGTTGCCCGGCGGCATGGCGGACATGGACGCACCTCGAACGGGGAGAGGGACCGTTATTTCGGCACTACGGGATTGTAGCTCAGTGGGCAGTGTGCAGTAGGCAGTAGGCAGAGACAGCAAAGAAGAAGAAGTCGCACATGATTTGTCTCCGCCTTCCGTCCACTGCTCTCTCTGCCCACTGCGCACTGCACACTGCCCGCTATTTCTCCACCAACCGGAAGTCCTTGATGAAGTAGCACAGGTTGCGGTGGTCGGCGGGGACGAACGACGGCGGCGGCGTGCAGCGGAAGCGGACCGTGGACCGCCCCGGCGGTAGCGTGATGTTGAGGAACTCGCGCGTCTTCTCGTGCCGCGAGCGGCCCGCGTCGTCGAAGTTCTTCTCCATGTCGAACTCGCCGCCCGGTAGACCGCCCAAACCCGTGATCGAGAAGTGGAACTCGCCGGCCACCTCGATACCGAGGACGAACGAGAAGTCGATCACGCGCGCGCGGTCGGCCGGGTTGACCAGCACCAGCGTCGCGTCGTAGGTGCCCCAGTTCGTCTGGTCGCCGTCGTGGATGGTGTCGAACACCGTGAACCCCTTGAGCCACAACGGGGCGATCCACTCGCGCTCGGCCCGCGCCTGCTTCTCGAACTCCTCCGCCCCGACCAGTTGCCGGTACGCGTCGCGGTACGGGCGCAGGTCGAGGTAGAACTGTCGCCCGTCCTCGTGGACGACTTCCGGCAGTCGCGCCGCGTTCTGCTTGACGCGTGTCGCATAGAGCGCGTGGATCGCCTCGCGCGGGTTGATCGCGCTGACCGGTTCGGACTTCGTGGGTTCCGTCCAGCGCGGCGGGTAGCCGCGGCCGTCGATGAACAGCCCGTCGAACCCGCGAACCACGATCCGCCGCAAAAACTCGTCCGGCTTCTCGAACGCTACCTGGCGTTGCCACATGTCCGCCTCGCGCCGCTTCACCGCGCCGAAGCTCCACGTCAGCGTGTCCGTCATGTAGAACCCGCGGCCGTGCTCGTAGGCCGCCAGTTGGTGGACCGGCGGGCTTTCGGGGAACGCGACGTAGGGCAGGCAGAACACCCGCGCGCCGGGCGTCTTCTCTTCGACCTCCTTGAAGAACCGCTTGTCGGCGCGGAACCGCTCGGCCTGATTCTCGACCTTCACCATGCCGTTCGGGTTGAACCAGTTCCAGCCCCACGGCGTCTGGTCGGAGTAGCCGACCGCCAACACCAGCGCGAACGCCGGGTAGCGCAGCCGCCGCGTGCGGCGCCCGGTGCGCGTGAGCAGAAACCGGTCCGCCCACCACATCGCCGCGAAGATGCACAGGAACCCGATGAACACGCTGATCCGGTTGTACGCCCGAATCTGCGCCGTCACGAGGACGTTGAAAAGCGACCCGAACCCGCCGACCGTCGCGAGCAGAATGAGGAACAGTACCAGCCCCGCGAGCGGTCCTTCCGGCCACCGCCGCCGGTGCGGGAGAACCGCCAGCACGAGGAGCGCGATGAGCGCGGTGGCGCCGATCACGCCGAGCGAACCGGCGCTCTCGGCGTCCACTGGCCGGTGAACCGTGCTGTACATCGCGCGGAACCGCGCCAGCGCCGTGACGTTGTGGTCGTTCGCCGGCAGGATCAGGTGCGCGAGTTTCAGCCCGAACACCTCGGCCTCTTCCGGCATCCGGTCGGTGATCGGGTTCACGCCGTTCTTCTTCTGGTACGCGTAAGTCGGGTAGTGGTACGCGACGCCGACCGCGACGACCGGCGCGATCACCCACGCGGCCGCGACCGCCGCGCGCCGGGTGCGGAACATCACGCTCCCGTAGGCGCCGGCGAACGCGTAAGACGCGCACGCGAAGAACGCGTAGTACGCCCCCGCCGACGCCGTCACCACACCGAGCGCCAGCGGCCAGACCGCACCGAACGAGAGCAACTTGCGGCGCCGCGTGCCGTCCGGGGCGAGCGGGTACAGCGGGAACTCGCCCTTACAGATCGCGAGTGCCGGCATCAGCGACAGAGGCACGACCCAGTACGCGGCGAGGAAGTAGTGGTACTGGTAGCGCTCCTGGTGGTACGGGAGGAACGCGTACAGCAGCGCGCCCACCATCGCGGCGGGCAGTGACAGCTTCAGCCACCGCAACACGAGCATCGCGGTGAGCGCGGTGAGCGGGTACGTGAGCAGGTTGTACACGTTGTACACGAGCAAAACGTCGGACGTGAACCGGCCGAGGAACCAGATCAAAGCGAAGTGCAGGTGGTCGATGACGGGGAAGTCGTACAGCTCCTGCACGCCGGGTTCGCCCACCCGGTCGTTGCGCCAGTGGGTGCCGCTGTCGATGGTCGTTTTGACGAGCGGCAGGTACAAGAGCGAGTCGAGGTCGTAGTAAAAGGGTGCGTGCAGGTCCTGGTTCCAGAGCCGCATCCCGGTGAAGGTGAGAAGGCACGCGAGCACCACACAACCCGCGTACCACGCGAACCGCTCACGGCGGGACGGCGCCGGCGCGAGGTCGGCGGGCGCGACCGGTTCGGTCGGCGCGGCCGGTTCGCTCGCGAGTGCCGGGGCTGGAGCGGGCGGTTCGGACATGCGGGGTCTCGGATCTGCGCGGCGCCGTACACCGCCACCCCGAATTGTTAGGGCAACAGGCGCTCAATGTCACCCCTCGTTCGACCCGCCGATACACAACTCATCTTCGGATGCGGGTACTTGGGTCTCCGCGTCGCGCGATTGTGGCTCGCGCGGGGGACTCGCGTCGTCGCGCTGACTCGTCAGCACGCCAATGCGCTACGAACCACCGGCATCGACCCAATCACCGGCGATGTTTGCGACCGCGACAGCCTCCGCACGCTTCCCATTGCGAACACGGTGCTGTACGCGGTGGGCATGGACCGCACCGCCCGAAAGTCGATGCGCGAAGTGTACGTCAGCGGCCTGGCGAACGTCCTCGACGCGCTC
>CANLGS010000453.1 GCA_947490035.1 Gemmataceae bacterium | reverse complement strand
CGCGCGTCGCCTCGAACAGCAACCCGCGCGAAATCCCCGAGACCAGTTCGCGGAACTCCGGCGGCTTCGTGTCCACGGCGCGCAGCCGCGCGAGTTTGTGCTGAATTAAAGGGTGTGCGGACACATAAACAGAT
Organism: Gemmataceae bacterium; assembly: GCA_947490035.1. GTDB lineage: Bacteria > Planctomycetota > Planctomycetia > Gemmatales > Gemmataceae > Gemmata. Next base: position 4,378 of record CANLGS010000453.1, on the reverse strand, counting down.
GCGGGCATGATGGCCTCGTTCGTGGTGACCCGCTTCAGCGGGTCTGTTTTCCCTGCGAGACGCGGACCCGCTGAAGCGGGTCACTACGAACTCAGCCCAACTGCTTCGCGTCGAACGCGCCGGGAATAAGCTCGCGCACGGTCCACTTCACCACGTCGCCCTTGAGGTTGGCGAGCAGCACCTCGGCGTCGGGCGCGAACTCCCAGAGCAACTGCCGGCACGCCCCGCACGGCGGCGTCGGCGTCGCCGTGTCGGTGACGACCGCCACGCGAGTGAAGCAGTGGAAGCCGTCGGTCACGCCGCGAAAGATCGCGACACGCTCGGCGCACATCGTTAAGCCGTAGCTCGCGCTCTCGACGTTGCACCCTGGAATGATGGTGCCATCGGGAGTGAGAAGCGCCGCGCCAACTTGGAACTTCGAGAACGGCGCAAACGCCTTCTCTCGTGCTGATGTCGCAGCAGCGATCAGCGGATCAGCTCCCATCGTACCCTCTTCGTTAGCGTTGGACCCGCAGGGACCACTACTCACGCAATCTCTTCCAGTATCAGAGGCGCCTCTGACGGCGGCGCGTCGCCGACGGTGAACGCGCCTGCCAGCAGCGGCATCACCGCGGCGAGCTTCGCACCGTCGCGGTAGTGGACCTCGAACACACTGTCCGAAGGCGTGACTCGCTCGCCGGGTTTCGCGCGGACGATGATCCCCACGGCGGGGTCGATCTTGTCTTCGGCGCGGCTGCGCCCGCCACCCAGCATCCGCGCCGCGATCCCGACCTTCTCCGCGTCGATGCCGGTGATGTAGCCGGTGCGGTCGGTGTGAACCTGAACGGTGGCGTCCGTGTGCGGCAGCAGCGAATAGTCGTTGATGACGCGCGGGTCGCCGCCTTGCTGCTCGATGCATTTCCGGAACACTTCGAGGCCCGCGCCGCTCGCGAGCGCGGCCCGCACCTTCGCCCCGGCTGCCGCATCGGATAGCCCGAGCGCGATGCCGACCATTCGTGCCGCGAGCTTCACACTTAAATCCGTCAGGTCTTTCGGGCCGTTGCCCTTTAGCGTCTCAATCGACTCGATCACTTCCAGCGCGTTCCCGACGTAGCGGCCGAGTGGCGCGTCCATTGCCGTAATGAGCGCGCTCACTTTCAGCCCGTTCGCGGTGCCGACCTTCACGATGGATTCCGCAAGCGCGCGACTGCTCGCGCGCGTTTTCATGAACGCGCCGCGACCGCTCTTCACGTCCATCACCAGGCCGGAGATGCCTTCCGATAGTTTCTTGCTGAGAATCGACGCGGTGATGAGTGGGATGCTCTCCACGGTCGCGGTCACGTCGCGCAGCGAGTACAGCATCTTGTCGGCCGGCGCGATGTCCGCGGTCTGGCCGATCATGCCCAGGCCGACGTTCTTCAAGGCCGCGCGGAACTCGGCTTCCGTGAGATTCACGTTGAAGTCGGGAATTGCTTCGAGCTTGTCGAGCGTGCCGCCGCTGTGCCCCAACCCGCGGCCCGGCATCATCGGCACAATCACCCCACACGCCGCCGCGAGCGGGCCGAGGATCAGCGAAGTTTTGTCGCCCACGCCGCCGGTGCTGTGCTTATCGACCTTCGGCCCGTCGATGTCGGACAGGTCGAGCCGCTTGCCCGAATCGGCCATCGCGCGTGTGAGGTGCGCCGTTTCGCCCGGCGTCATGCCGTTCAGGTAGATCGCCATCAGGAGCGCGGTGAGGTGGTACTTCTCCCACCCGCTGCCGTCGAGGCGCGCCGCGGCCGTCACGAACGCGTCGATCTGTTCCGGCGACAGTTCGCCGTAGTCGCGCTTGGTTTGAATCACGTCGCCCGGTCGCATGATTGCCCCTCGCAACTCCGTAACGCGAAGTCAGCATACCCGCGCCGCGCCCGCGGGCCAATAGTTCGCCGCCCCTTGTGGCACGGGCACACTCCGCGCATAATCAGGAACCTCACCGCGAACGCTCCCGCCGGAATCGCATTATGTCGCACCTTCGATACGCCGCGCTCGCGTTCGCTCTGCTCGCGGGGTTGCTCAACCCCGGCACGCGGGCCGAAGAGCCTGACACCGACCTTGCGAAGAAACTCAAGGGCGTGAAGTTCGAGAAGTATGCGGACGCGCCGGGTTACGCCGAAGGCCCGACGTGGCGGAACGGGGAAGTGTTCTTCTGTTCGGGCGCGCTACTTCGCGTAGACGAGAAGCGCGGCGTTCACAAGTACCTCGAACTCAACCCGGCCGGGACCGTGCTGCGCGCCGACGGGCACATGATCGTCGTCGATAACAAGTACAAGGCGGTGCTGGACGTGGCGCCCGACGGCAAGGTGAACGTGATCGCCGAGCGGTGGGAAATGCAAACGCTCCGCGGCCTGAACGACGTGACCATCGACGCACGCGGCAACGTGTACTGGACCGACCCCGAAGGCTCGACGCCGAAGACGCCGGTCGGCAGCATCTTCCGCGTGCGCCCCGACGGGCGCGTGGACCGCGTCGCGACCGGCCTCGCGTTCCCCAACGGGCTGGATGTCGATCCCGCGAGCAAGTTCCTCTACGTGATCGAATCGCAGACCCAGAAGATTCTCCGCTACGCGATTCCAGCCGACGACGAACTCCTCGGCAAAGCCGAGGAGTTCTACGACTTGGGCGGGTCCGGCGGCGACGGCTGCGCGTTCGACGCGGCCGGCAACTTGTGGGTCGCGGACTTCCACCGGCCGGACACGAAGACCGGCCGCATCACGGTGCTGAGTCCCGAAGGAAAGCCGCTCGCGTACCTGCCGGTGCCCGCGAAAGTGGTGAGCAACATCGCATTCGGCGGGAAGGACCACGACGAAATCTTCTGCACCACCGGCGACCCGCCGGGCGTGTTCCACGCGAAGGTCGGCGTGAAGGGCTTCGCCGGTCACCCCGGCAAGCCGATGAAGGTGATTCGCGCGCTGAACGTGGTGGCGCGGAAGCCGCATCCAGAGGCGGAGAAATTGCGCGAACTCGCGAAGGCAACCGCCGCGGCCGTGATCCGCGGAGGCAACAACATCGGCCCGAACTCGGCCGCCGGGTTGCGCCTGATGATCGCCGCACTCACTCACCCGGCCGCGGCCACGGACATGGCGAAGGCGGAGTTGTTCGTGCTTCTCGAACAGGCCGCGCTGGGGCACGCGAAGGACAAACTGGTGCTGGCCGAGATCAAGCGGCTCGGCGGCACCGCGACTCTCGAAGTGGACGCGCCGGTGTGGCTCCGCGAGATCGCGGGCGACGAACACCTCGCGGTGTTCGGCCGCATCACCGAGATCGTGCTGAACGAGCGCACCGACGGGCACAAGGAACCGACGCCGAAGAAGCTCGAAGATCGCGTCACCGATGAGTGGCTGAAGAAGTGGCTCATCGGCCAGGACCGGCTTACGCGGCTCGAACTGTCCGGCACCGCGGTCACGAGCGCGGGTCTCGTTCACCTGAAGGCGCTGAAGAACCTCGAAGTGCTGAGCGTGTGCCTCACCGCCGCCGGCGACGACGGCTTCGAGCACCTCGCGGGCCTCACCAAGATGAAGCGGATGGTGGTTTGCTCCTCGAAGATCACCGGCAGCGGGTTTGCGCACCTTGCGGGCATGACGCAGATCGAGTCGATCAACCTGCACTCTTCGCCCGCGAGCGACGCGGGCCTCGAAGCGATCAGCAAGCTCACGAACTTGCGGCGGCTGGAGATCGTTCACACGAATGTGACCGACGCCGGCCTGAAGCACGTGGCAAACCTCACCGCCTTGCGGCAACTGCACGTCGCGAGCCACGACACCACCGAGAACGCGCTGCCGTTCCTCGCGAAGTTGACGGAACTCGATCAGCTCGACGTGTACGAGAAGGCCGCGAGCAACGCGACCTGCGCCCAGATCGCGAAGCTACCGAAGTTGCGGCTACTGATGCTCACCGGCGGGCCGTTCGACGACGAGGGCGTGAAGCAACTCGCGGGGTTGCTCACGCTCGAAGAACTCACGCTCAACTCCGCGAAGGTCACCGACGCGAGCATCGACACCATCGCCGGTCTGAAGCGCCTGCGCAAGCTGAACGTCGCGGGCACGAAGATCACCGCCGACGGGAAGGCGAAGCTCGCCAAGCTGTTGCCGAAGACGACAATTGCCGGTTGATCGGAGTGTAGTCATCACGCTCCGCGTGATGGTCTTGGGTGTGTAGTCATCACGCTCCGCGTGATGGTCTTGAGTGGGGTGTAGTCATCACGCTCCGCGTGATGGTCTTGGGTGTAGCTCCGCGTGATGGTCTTGAGTGTAGTCATCACGCTCCGCGTGATGGTCTTGGGTGTAGTCATCACGCTCCGCGTGATGGTCTTGAGTGTAGTCATCACGCTCCGCGTGATGGTCTTGGGTGTAGTCATCACGCT
>CANLGS010000452.1 GCA_947490035.1 Gemmataceae bacterium | reverse complement strand
CAAGTCGTTCAAGGACTTCGGCGCCGACCCGGACTGGAAGAAGGCCCACGCCGACAGCGAGAAGGACGGCAAACTGGTCGATAAGATCGAGTCGCGGTTCCTGACCGAGACCGACTACTCGCCGATGCTCAAGATCGAGAAGAGCAAGGAAGACCGCGTGTTCGAGCTGCGCACCTACGTCGCGACGAAGAACAACCTCGGTAACCTTAACGACCGGTTCAAGAACCACACGGTGAAGCTGTTCGAGAAGTACGGCATGACGAACGTGGTGTACTGGAACGCGCTGAAGGGCGAGAAGGACGCGGACACGCTGCTGGTGTACCTGCTGGCGCACAAGAGCAAGGACGCGGGGCTGAAGTCGTTCGACGAGTTCCGCAAAGACCCGGACTGGCTGGCGGCGCGCAAGGCCAGCGAGGAGAAGGGCGGCGGCAGCCTGACCGTCGAGAAGACCGGCGTCGTGTCCGAGTACCTCAAGCCGACCGACTACTCGCCGCTGAAGTAGGGCGGGACGAGGCTCGGCGCCGTCCCACCGTGCCTTTTATCTTGTGGCACAGACATTCCTGTCTGTGCGGCTCCGCGTGTCGGCGCCGCACAGACAGGAATGTCTGTGCCACAAAACTTTGCCGAGCCACTCATCGTCGGGCATCGTCGCAACGCCTCCGCGACCTACGGCGCGGGCGCCGTTCGCACGTCGGCGCGCCAGCGATTCACCGCCCCGTCGCGGCTCACGCTCACCAGCGCCGTGCCTTCGGCGTTGAACGCCACGCCGAGGACGCGGTCCGCGTGGCCGGTCAGCGCGAGCCGCTCGCGGCCCGCCACCGGATCCCACAGGATCACCGTGCGGTCGTCGCTGCCGGACGCCAGCACCCGCCCGTTCGGGCTGAACGCCAGCGCGTGAACCGCCCCGCTGTGACCGGGCAAGTCGCGCTCGAACGCCACGCCGCCGCGGTCGTCCACCGCCCACAACTTGATGAGTCCACTCGCGTCGCCGGTCGCGAGGTGTGTGCCCGTCAACGGGTCGAACGCGATCGCTTCCACCTTCGCCTTTCCCTGCACTCGCGGCACGTCGGCCAGCACCTTGCCCTGAAACGTCACGATGCGCACGCCGGAATCCAGCGCGACCGCCAGCCACTCGCGCTTCGGGTGGAACGCGACCTCTCGCGCGCCAGCGGTCGCCAACACGACTTCGCCGCCCGCCGCGAGGGCGTGCAGGTCGTACCGCCGCACCGCGTCCGCGTCGAGCGCGACGAGCCAGCGCCCGGTCGGGTCGATGCTTAGTGCGTGAACCGGCAGCGGCGTCTTCACGTGGACCGGCCGCGTGGACGCGCCGCGCGCCGCGCCGGCCGCGGGTTGCCACACGAGCAGTCCGCCCTCGGCGGTGACGGCGAACGTGCGCCCATCCGGCGCGACGGTCGCGGCGACCGACGTGAGGCGATCTTCCGGCGCGACGAACCGGAGCGCGGCAAGTGCCGGCGTGTTCGGCGCGTGCATTTGATCGACCGCGGCGCCGCACACGCGCCCGGTGTCGTCCACGCCGACCAGCGCGCCGCCGGCGCGGTTCACGCCGCACGCGGTCAGCGACTGGGCCGTCGTCACCTTGCCGGACGCGTCGGGCGGGAACCGCAACAGGTCGTCCGGTTCGTGCGTGCGGGCGTTCGTCTGCCACACCACCGCGGCGCCGTCCATCCCGGCCGAGACGACCGTGCGCCGGTCCGGGCTGAACGCGACCGCGTTCACCCGCTGCGCGTGGCCGACCAACTGCCCGCGCTCGCGCCCGTCCTCGGCGTCCCACAGGCGCACCGTCTTGTCGAACCCGGCGCTGGCGAGCAACTGCCCGTCGTCGCTGAACGCGAGCGCGTAGATGGTCGCGGTGTGGCCGAACAGCCGGCGGTCGCGCCACGTCTGCGTGTCGAACAGGCGGACGTGCGGCGACAGCCCGTTGTTCGCGGTGGCGACCGTGCGGCCGTCGGGCGAGACGGCGACGGCGCCGACCGCGTCGGCGTGGGTGGGCAGCGTGCGGACGAGCGTGCCGCCGTCGCCCGTAAACACGCGCGCGACGTGGTTGGTGCCGCCGGCGGCGACGAACTGCCCGTTCTGCGCGAACGCGACGCACAGCACGCCGTCGAGTTCCGCCGGCACCGCGCGCCGCTCCCACACGGGGCGCGCGTTGGGCGACTTCGTCGCGCGGGTGAGGCTCGCGGCCAGCGCGCCCGGCCCGCCGAGGGCCGCGAGATCGGCCGCCGCCGTCTGCCACGCGGTCAAGTCCCACCAGCGGAGGAACCCGTCGCCGCCGCCGCTGACGAGGGCGCGCCCGTCCGGGGCGAACGCGACGCAGTTCGCGCCCTTCTCGTGCGCGTCCAGGGTGAGCGCGGGTTTGATGTCGGGAACGCCGACGAACGGCTCGGCGACTGGCGTCAGCCACGGCAGCGCGGCTGACGCCGTCCGCACGCGGGCGAACACGTCCAGCGGCAGCAGCCACAGGCGCACCGTGCCGTCGGCGCCGGACGTGGCGAGCACGGCCCCGTCGGGGCTGAAGTCCAAGCCCGACACCGCGCCCTCGTGGCCGGTGAGCGTGACCCACGTGCGCCCGGTGCGCGGGTCCCACACGCGCACCCGGCCGCCGTCGCCGCCGGTCGCGACGAACGCGCCGGTCGGCGAGTACGCGACCGCGCGGAGCGGGTCGCGCGGTCCGTGGCCGCGGTACACGCGGTCGTCGCGCTGGCACAGCCGGCGCAGGTGCGCCCACGCGAAGTCGCGCAGGTCCGCCGGGCAGCGGCCCTCGTCTTCGAGCAACGCCGCCGCCCGCAGCGGGTCGCGCTCGCACAGGATAGACACCTGCGCCAGTTGCAGCGCGTACGCCGCGCGGCGGGTGCGCTGGGCCTCGCGCTTCAGTTCGTCGGCCCGCTCCAGCGCGTCGTTGCGCTGCTTCTCGATCTCCTTCGCGAACGCCTCCGCCCGCTCCTTCTCCAGTTCCGCGCGGTCCCGCTCCCGCTGGGCGATCAGCCGCTCGTGTTCCTTCGCGGCCACCGCCTCGCTGACGCGGAAGTACGCCACCGACAGCACGGTGACCAGCGCGACGGTCGCCGCGACGGTCACACTCAGGAGGGCCGCGAGGGCCGGGTGCCGCCGCGCCCACTTCACGCCGCGACCCCACGCCGACAGCGGCCGCGCCCGGATCGGCTCGCCGTTGAGGAACCGGCGCAGGTCGTCGGCCAGTTCGGACGCGCTCGCGTACCGGTGCGCCGGCTGCTTCGACAGACACTTCAGGCAGATCGTTTCGAGGTCGCGCGGCACCTGCGGGTGCAGGCGCGTGGGCGGCACCGGGTCGTCGTGGAGTACCTGGAGGACGGTGTCGAGCGCGGTCTCGCCGCGAAACGGCGGTCGCCCGGTGAGCAGTTCGTAGAGGACCGCGCCGAGCGCGTAGATGTCCGCGGCCGGGCCGACCTCGCGGGTCTTGCCGCTGGCCTGTTCGGGCGCGATGTAGCTGGGCGTGCCCATCACCGCGCCGGTGCGCGTGCCGTCGCCGCCGAGGGTCTCGTCCAACCGCTTCGCCAGCCCGAAGTCGGTCACCTTCGGCGCGTCAGTGGGTAGTGAGCGGTGGGCAGTGGGCAGAGCAGAATCCGCCTTCTTTGCCTTCTCTGAACTGCCTGCTGCCTGCTGCCCACTGCCCACTGCTAGAAGAATGTTTCCCGGCTTCAGGTCGCGGTGGACGATGCCGGCGTCGTGCGAGAACTGCATCGCGCGGGCGAGCGTTTCGATCAGTTCCGCGGCGCGAGCGGACGCCCACGGCGCGCCGGTGAGGTTCTGCGCGAGGCTCCCGCCCTCGACGAACTCCAGTGCCAGGTACGGGTGCCCGTCGGCCTCGCCGATGTCGAAAATCTGGACGATGTGCGCGTGCTGGAGCGCGGCGACGGCCTCGGCCTCGCGCCGGAACCGCTCGCGCTCGGTCGGCCCCGCGTGGACCCCGGACAGGATCATTTTCAGCGCGACGGTGCGGTTCAGGTTCAGTTGCCGCGCCTTGTACACGACGCCCATGCCGCCGCGCCCGACCTCGTGCATGATCTCGTAGCCGGGCACGCGCGGCGGAACGAAGGCCGTGTCGCGGGCGCCCGGCGGCGCGCTGCCCGGCGGCGCGCTGCCCGGCGAGCGCACGGCCGTGCCCGAACTGGAGGAACTCACCGGCGCCGGCACCACGCCCGCGAGCGACGCGAACGACGGGTCGTGCGTGTCGGACCCGCTGGTGTGGACGAACGCGATGGTCCGCGGCTCGCCGGGCGAGTCCGGCACGAACGTCGGCTGCTCGGCGGTCTCGATGATCGCGAGCAGGACGGTGTCGCCGCACACCGGGCAGGCGGTGGCCTGCGGCTACTGATTTGCGTGACTTGAGGTTTGCTATAACATCATGGCTCAGAATAACATGGAGAGGAAGCCATGGTGTTACCGCCCCCTCAGAAGGCCAAGGGCACATCTCAGAATCCCTTCTCCCTTGGGGTACTCAGCCGTCTTCCGTTG
>CANLGS010000451.1 GCA_947490035.1 Gemmataceae bacterium | reverse complement strand
GGTACTGCCATGACTCTTCTCGCGGTCGTTTCGGATTCCGAGTTAAGACGGTCATGCTAGGACCGCCGCCCGCGACAGTCAAGGAACGCACCCGCTCACTCCCCCTCGGATTACCACAAGTTACGCCGCCGCCGGGAATCGGACAGTGGGCGGACGTGTTCTCGCGTCGCGAAGAACCTCTCCCCGGCCCTTTGCAAGTCGCGGGCGAGCTAACGCCCCCGCGCGAATTGTGGTCCGGGCGCAGGTCCGCGACCCATTTCATTTCTCGCATGACATCTCGCGCGCGAATAATCCGTCATCTTTCCGTTTCGCGGCGAATCTGTCCTGCAGGCCAAGTACGGGATTGTCACCGACACAACCCGCACCGTTCGCCCTGGCCCGAGCGCTCCCGTGTATCCTACTCAGGTATTCCCGAACCTCGACTCGTGGCAGGCGTCGGGCGCTCCGTCCGGCGTGGGCGACCAGCCGACGCGGGTGATCCCGGTCGAAGTCACCGACTTCGACGCGCTCCCGCCGACCATCATAACCCCGCCGCACGGGGTGGCGAACCCCACCACGACCCCGCCGCCGCGCGGTGATCTGGCCTTCTCCGGCTCCGGGGGGAGTTCCGACTGGGACGATGACGACGACGCACGCCCGAAGCCCGCAAGACCGCCTACGAGTTCCTCGACAAGCACCTCAAGAAGTGATCCGCGGCGCATTTACTGCTTCTTGAGCAACTCCGCGACCTTGTCGTAGAAGCGCTGCTCCCACTCGGGGGCGACGAGGCAGTCGCTGTCTTCCTGGGCGCCGCCGACGTTTTGGAGCTGCTTCGCGGTGGGCGTGTAGTAGATGTACCCGTTCGTGTAACCGGCCACGAACGTAGTCTTGTGCGGCGCGGCCTTCTTGATGTTCAGGCCGATCTCGACCGTCAACTCGCCCGGGAACGTGACCAGCACGAACTCGCCGACCCGTAACCCGGCGACCTCGACTTCCAGCGGCTTGCGCCCGGCGTCCCGGTTCGTCGCCTCGTGCTTGCGGAGCAGTGCGAGGTTCGTCTGCACCCTCGTGAGGCGCTCCATCGTCATCACGTTGTCGAGGTACGCCCGAAGGTTCTTGCGGTTGGCCTCGTCGAGCTTCGCGAGGTCGTCGCGGCCCTGCGCCTTCTCGGTGAGGTACAGGTGCGAGGGGTACGACGGGAACTCCTTCGACAGGTTGTACTTGCTCGCCAGTTCGAGGAACGCGCGCAGGTCGAGGCTCGTCCCCTTGAACGACGCCACGAGCCGCGCCTGCTCCGCGACGAGCGTGTCGATGCGCTCGGAGTGATCGGCCCGCGGGAGTTGGAGTTTCTCGTTCCGCACGGCGAGCGGTCCGGTCGCGTCGCATTTGATCGCTCGCGCGGCCCGGAGCACGCTCAGCCCGAGCGTGTTGCCGAGCGGTTCGGCGTGCCGCGGGTGGTGGACGTCCTTGTACCGCACCGGGTTGATGTCGCCGCCGCACCCCTGCACGAACAGCGCCACGGTTCCAGGGTTCAGATTCTCCTCGATCACCTTCGACGCGAACCCGACCAAATCCGCAGTGTTCCCGTCGCCGTTCACGCCCATGATCGGGTGGCACGCGAAGTTGTACACCACCGCGAGTACGCGCCCGTCGAGGCGGTCCACGCGGAGAACACCGATCTGCGGGTCGATGGGACCGACGCCCACCACCTCGTCGTCGGGCGGCAGCGAGTACGCGTGCCGGACGTCCGCTTCCTTGCCGCTCTTGAGCTTGAGCCGCCGGTTCTCGGACACCCGCGTTTCGGTCCCGACCCCGACCCCGACCTTCACGGGCACGAGGTTCGCGGCAGCGGCCTTCACCGCTTCGACCGTCTTCTCGGTCACGTCAGCGCACACGACCCCGTGACAGTGGCTCGCGTTAACGATCACGCTCGCCGCGGGGATGTCGAGTTCCTTCTGGAGCCGCGCGCGGACCGTCGCGAGGTAATCGTTGGGGACGTGCCCGATCTCGCCGACCGCGACCGCGTCGAGCGTGACGAGGACCGCTGTGGTGGTGTCGCTCTTGAGGACGAGCGCCTTCACGTACAGCGGGTCGTTGAGCGGTAACACCTTCTTGTTGGTGATCTCGACTTTCGCGACACCCGCTCGGAGTTCGCTGGCCTTGGGTGCCGGATTTTGTGCCTTCGGCGGATCGTTCGGAGCGGAGCCGCGCTCGCCGGGCACACTTGGCGGGAGTGGCTCCTTGGAGGAGTCGCAACCGAACGCGAGGATCACGAGAAGGAACAGCAGCGCGAAACGGTGCATCTGTTATCACTCCGAACGGATCGCTGGACACTCACTTGGCTCGCGGGGTCGCGCACAACTTCTTCATCGCGGTGCCCATTGCCTCACCGATCAGGTAGTAGGTCTCGGCGTTGGTGTTCCAGTGGTACGCCTGCCCGCTCGGGGAAGCGTCTGCCGCGCGCCAGAACTCCTTGGTGCCGACGAACGCGACGTTCCCCTTGAACTCCTTGTACTCGGCGACCGCCGCTTGCGCCTTCATCAGCGAGAGCGCCCGCGGGTGCTTTTCCTCCGGGCCGCTCATCCCGGTCTCCGCGATCACGAACGGCAGATCCTTCACCCCGAGATCCTTGCGGATGTCGCGGATGAAGTTCGCCATGTTCTTCTCGTACTCGTCGTTGAACGTCTGGTTGACGCGGTCGTTCCAGCCCTGGTGCCAGCCGAACCCGGCGACCTCGTGCCCGCGGTCCGCGAGGTCCGGGAACTGCTTCTTGAGATCGGCGAGTACGTCCTTAGGCGTTCGGTGAGTGAGAAATTACCCGCCGCTGGTTTTCAGGGGCCGGATGGTGATGTCGTACTTGGGTAGGGTCTTCGAGCGCTCCAACCGAGCCTCGATGGGCTTCATCTGGGTCTTCGTCAGCCGCACCCCATCGTGGTACTCGCCGACCAAGTGATCGACCGTCGGGGATTGCCCTTTCCACGTCATCCGACGAGCGTAACCCAGGATCACCTCCAGGCACGTCAACAACGCACCACCCCACTTCCGTTCCAGACTTGACCAGCACCGCTCCACCGGGTTGTACTTGCTGTGGTACGGCGGATAGTACACCAACCGCACTTCCAACCCCGACTCGTCCGCGAACGCCACCATCCGCGCGAGGAACTGCGTTCGCGTGCCCGAGCAATTCGGCCCGTTGTCCAAGTAGATCACCAAGCGGCGAATCGACCCACAACCGGCCGACACGCGCCCCCACCACACCTTCAGTCCGTCCACCCAGAAGTCGCTCGTCACCTTCGACCCGAACAACAACGCCAACGCCCCGCTGGCCACCATCAGAATACCCAGTGGAGTCCACTTCCGCGTGGCGGGCGGGTCATGGTCCCATCCCTTCGCCGCCGTCCCGTCCGACGCGGTCCGCGTTTTTCCCCCCGCGAGCGTACTCGCCTTCGCTCACCTTCGCCTTCGTGTCCACCGAGATTTCCAGCGTGTCGGGTTCGGTCTGGGCTTGCGCTCGCACGGCCTTGACGTTGGCAAAGATGGCATCCGTTTGGGCCGTCTTCTTTAGCGGCTTGCCCTTCTGAATCCGCTTCAGTCGGTATCCCATGCGATTGAGGATGTCACGCATGGTCCGCTCGCTGGGCAGGTCCGCGACCGCATGGCCCTTCTCGGTCCGGAGTCGCGCGCACACCTCGCGGGCCGACAGGTTGGTGTAGCGACGGTCGGACTTCAACTCCGGGTCGGCCTGGGTGTGAGGCTCGACCAGGTCGCGAATGTCGGCGGCCAGTTGCGGGTTCGAGTCCTCGCTGCGACGCGAACCGCGTGTGCCGAAGTTCTCGACGCAGCGGATGCCCGAGTCGAGTTCGTGCAGACCGGTATCGACGTTCGCACGTCCCCAGCCGAAACGCCGCTCGGCGCGACGGGCGTGTCCGGCGCACAGGACGCGGGTGACCTCGGCCTGGAACAGCCGGCGGCGGTGCCCGGTCAGTGAGCGAGCCGCAAGGCGGAGCAGGTCGTCGGTACTTTCGTCGGAGTCGTCCATGACTCAACCCAAGAGAACGCGGGCGATGACGGCTGCCATCATCACCATTCCAGAACACACACGGAAGCCCAACTGCTGGGTAAATCTCCGTCTACCGAACGCCTTACCGGTACTCGTCACGCCGTCGGCGACGGTGGCGACGGCATCGACGAGGATGCTCGTGATGGTCGGGTCGTTCGTGATCGTGGTCGTCGTGGCGGTCGTCACGATGCCGGCGACGGCCGCGGCGGCGTCATCGACGGTGGTGGTGACGGTGGTCACGATGGCCGGATCGCTCGGCGGCGTCGTGTCCGGAACGACGAAAATACGTCTACCGGATCGAGGAACGGGATGCTCGGGTTCTCGCGGGATTCCAACTGGCACACCGAACCTGATTCTTCCGTGATTTGAATTCAGGGTCGAGAGTAATCTCTGACGCCTCCGACAAAACTCGCCGAGCTCCGCTGAGGGATTTTCCTCACCAACTCGGCGAGACGCGGATGGCTTGGGAATTCGCGGTTGCAATCGACCCGACGAT
>CANLGS010000450.1 GCA_947490035.1 Gemmataceae bacterium | reverse complement strand
GCCTAGCGCGTCGGCGTGGTTGAACCCGGCGCACACCACCCACCGCCGCACATCGCCGCGGTAGCGGTTGATGGCGGTTTCGAGGAAGTCGCACATGCAGGCGGCGAGCGTGGGCAGGTCGGCGGCCCACCCCGCCGCCCACGCGGGGATCATGCCGGGCGCGAGGTCGATCACCGGCCCGATGGTGACCGGCAGCCCGGCGGAACACGCGGCGGCCACGGCCGCGTCCGGTTCGGTCCAGTCGTACTGCGCCTCGTTCGGCTCGATGTCCCGCCACCGCAGGGCCACCGCGCCGGCGGTAAACGCGCGTGCGTACTCGTCGGCCGCGCCCCGGGCCGGGGCGCGCGTGTACCGGGCGGCGAGGCAGGTGTCGAGCGGCCCGTCGTCCTGGTGGCGTTTCGCGAGCATCTGCGCGGTGTAGTCGCGTGCGAGCCGGTCCGCCAGAGCGTGCGCCTGTTCCAGCACCGGCGTCGCGGCGGTATCGGCGTCGGCCGCGTTCGGGGCGAGGACCGCGCGCCCGAACTGCCGGGTGGTCTCCACGACCGCTCGCTCGAAGTCGGGCATCGACCGCAGTCCGAGCGCTTGCCACTCCGCGGCCTGCGTCCGCACCTGGTTCAACTTGCCCCGCGCGAGTTCGACCAGCAGCCGGTACGGTTCGTCACGTTCGCGGAGCGTGGTTGTGGAAACGACGAGTGTTCCGAACGGCTCGACGGGCCACGGGACGATGAGGTAGCCGCTCTCGTTCTGGGTCCGCGTGAGGGTCAGCATCCCGTCCGCGACACGAACAACCGTCGGGCCGGGTGTCAGGTCGTGGTATCCGACGCTGGCGACGCACGCCTCCCCCAGCACCGCTGCGGCGGCGCCTGGTAGGGGATTCGGCAGTAGGAAAGACATGGACCCCATGCGAGTTTCAATCCGCTCCCCGGTGTCGAGCCGGCGCGAACGAAGCGGTCCCATTGTGGTGCCGCGCGGCCCGATTCAGTGCCGCGGCGCGGCCGGGAGCAAGTTAGTTATATCCGCACGAGCGGCCGGAAGGGAACAGCGTTCAGCCGTCATTGGCACGGGCGGCGAATCTGGCGCCCGCGCAAACGGCCTCACGCGGCGGGCGGGGAGACGAGGCTGGCGATCGTGATCCCGTACCTTTCGGCCAGCGCGACCGTCGCCGCCTGGTCGATGATGATGGTCCGCCCGGCCTCGATCGCCAGTGCGGTCGCCCCGGCCTTTCGCATCGTCTCGATGGTCTGCGTGCCGACCGTGGGCACGTCGAACCGGCGGTCCTGTTCGGGTTTGGCGACCTTCACGACCACGAACCCGCCCTTCGGGCACAACTCGCCCGCCCGGAGGATGGCGAGGTCGGTGCCCTCGATCGCCTCGACCGCGAGGACGGCCCGCTCGCGGACCATCACACTCTGGCCCACGTCGAGGCGCCCCATCTCGCGCGCGAGGTGCCAGCCGAACGCGATATCGCGCAGTTCGCCCTTGCTGGGTTGCCGACGCGTGAGGACGCCTTCGTTCACGAGTAACTCCGGGCACAGGTCGAGGGCCGAGACGCACTCCAGACCTTCCGCGCGCAGCTCGTTGATACCGCCGAGGAGGAGGGAGTCGTCGTTGTTCGCGTTCCGGCGGCGGAGGAACCAGAACCGGAGCATGCGCCAGTCCGGGACGAGGAGGAGCCACCGCCACGGGCGGAACAGCACCCGCTTCTCGAACTTCCCGGCCATCGTCCACTGCTTCACCCCGCCGCGGCGGAAGGCGCGAATGATGGTCCCGATGGACATGCGGCGGAGCCAGGTGAACTCGGTGCAGAGCGATTGCAGCACCGGGTCGGCCATGCCGTAGGCCGCGACGCACACGACCGGGATGCCGCACTCGCGGGCCTTCTCCGCGAACACGACCGGGAAGCGCCCGCCGCACGCGAGCAGGCCGACCGGCTCGCGGGTCTCGAACGCGGACGCGGCGCCCGCGCCGAAGGGTACGGCACCTGTCGTCATGTCACTGGCTCTCCGTGCCGAGTTGCTTCTTGATCCGCTTCATGTCCTCGCGGAGTTCGGACAGCCGCCGCAGGCTGACGAACATGCGGAGTTGTTCCTGGAGCGGGGCGGCCGGCGAGCCGAGCGCGTGCAGGTCGGCGGGCAGGTCCGCGGTCACCCCCGATTGTGCGCCGACGACGACCCGCGCGCCGAGCGTCACGTGATCCGCGAGGCCGACCTGCCCGGCCAGCACCACGTGGTCGCCGGTCACGCACGAACCGGCGATCCCCACCTGGCTGCAGAACAGGTTGTGCTTACCGATCCGGCAGTTGTGCCCGACCTGGACGTGGTTGTCGATCTTCGTCCCGGCCCCGATGACCGTCGGGCCGAACGTGCCGCGGTCCACGGTCGCGTTCGCGCCGATCTCCACGTCGTCCTCGATCACCACCCAGCCCAACTGCGGCACCTTGTGGTGAATCCCGCCGGCGGTGCGGTAGCCGAACCCGTCGGCACCGATAACCACACCGGCGTGCAGAATCACGCGGTCGCCGATCACGCAGTCGTCGTACAGCGCGACCCGCGGGTGAAGGGTCACGTCACAGCCGATCTTGCAAAACCGGCCGACCGTGGCACCGGCGTGAACCGTAGAGTTCGGGCCGACTTCGGCCCCCTCCCCGATCACCGCGAACGGGCCGACGGAGACTCCCGAACCGAGTTTCGCGGTCGGGTGGACGTGCGCCGCGGGCGACACGTCGCCGTGCGGTTCGTCCGCGCGCGGACGGAGGTGGCGGACGATGTTGGCGAACGCCATGAGCGGGTCGGCGACGCGGATCACCGGGCGGCCGTTGACCGGCACCGACGCGGGCACGACAGCCGCCGACGCCTTGCTCGTGTGCCACGCCGACAGGTTCTTTTCGCTCTCGACGAAGGTGATGTCGCCGGGTTGCGCGTCGCCCAGGGTCCGCGCATTTGAAATGGACAGGTCGGGGTCGCCGAGAACTTCGCCTCGCACCCACTCGGCCAGTTGCCGCACGGTGACGTTCACGGTGGGTTGTCCCTTCTTCCAGGCGAGCGAGGGAGTCCGGTCGCCCGGAGTTCGCGGAAGTTAGCGAACCCGCGGCGGTCGGACAAGCCCAACCGTTCAGGCACGCTCCACTGACATTGATTGCTATCGACGGGCGGGCAGTGCGGGAAAGAGGCGGAAGGGTGGGAACGCGCGGAAGTGGTGGGCGCTGGTGACGGTTATTCCGGGCGGATGCTGGAGAGTTGCGCGAACTCGGTCGGGGAGACTACACCGGCGTCCGTGACGACCGTCCCGCCGCCGGCCGCGGCACACGCCCAGACGACGCGGTCGCGGGCCGCGAGCAGCGCCGCGTCCGCGTTCCCCCAGACGATACAGGCGAACGAATCGGCCGTGTGACGAATGGTGACCATGCCGCCGCCCGCGCCGACGCGCAACTCGCGCCAGCCGGGTTCCGGGGTCTCGTCCGGGAACGCCGGCATTCCGTCGATCATGCGGAGCGGCGCCGCTTCGCCGACACGCGCGAGGTGGCTCTTGATGGCGTCCCACGCCGGCACGCCGGCGGGGAATCGGACGGCGACATCGAGGCCCATTACGCACCTACTTGTCCTTGTCTTTGCCGGTCAGGATGTCTTCCAGCCGCTTCTTTTGCTCGGCGGTCAGCACGGCACGCGTGTCCTTCGTGCGGTCGGCTTTCATCTGGTCGATCTTGGCCTGGAGTTTATCGATTTCCTCGTCGTACTTGTTCTGCACCTTGTAGACCTTTTGCACCTGGTCCTCGGTCAACCCGAGCTTCTTCCAGTTCGCGGGGAGAACGCCCTTCGCCTTGACCGGCGAGTCGTCCTTCTTGTCCACCTTCTTGGGGTCTTCGGGCTTCTTGTCGTCCTTCTTGGGTTCTTGGCCGACGACACCTCCGGACAGCACAACGAGACCGGCGAACAGGACACCGAGCATACTCGCGCGGAACATGGGCGGACCTCAGCGGGTAACGGGGAAGGTGAAACGGTGAGTTTGTGAGCACACTCTCATTTAATTTCGTCTTGTCGCGCTCCGCAAGCGAAAAATCGTCAGGAACGCTAAACCTGCGGGCGCCGCCCCCCTACCCACCGCAACCGGTGGGTTGCTTGTCCCCTTCCCCGCCCGCGCCGCTGACCGCGTCGGCCATCACGCGGAGCTGGATCACGCTCCGCTCCTGTTCCTTCTCCAGATACGCGCGGCCCTTCTTCACGTTCACGTGGTCCCACGGCAGTTTCTCGCCGATCGGCCGCTGCCGGTGCGAGTAGAACCCCACGTCGATGTTCATGTCGGCGAACGCCTTCCACCACCGCTCGGCGTTGAAGCACTCGCGCCAGCCGTCGAACCGCGCGCCGCGCTTCCACGCTTCGTACAGGCCGGGCGACACGCGGCGGTCGCCGCGCGTCAGGATGCCTTCGAGCAGGCTCGTCTCGATGTCGTGCTGCTTGATCTTCACGAACTTGTTGCGCTTGCAGCGGTGTAAGTAATCCCCGGCCCAGCGGAAGTATTCGCGGGTCTGCATCCCGTTCCACTGG
>CANLGS010000449.1 GCA_947490035.1 Gemmataceae bacterium | reverse complement strand
GGGACGCGGTCGGCTTGCACGAACAGGTTGTTGAACACGTCGCGCTCGGTGTTGCGCAGGCTCGCCGCGCCGAGGCCGAACAGGAAGTAGTCGCGGAACACCGGCTCGCGCCGCAGGAACGTGTTGTGGTACACCCGCATCACCGGGTACGTCGGGCTGCCGTGGTCGCTGATGATGTGCCCCTCGGACCTCAAGTACGCGCCGGTCGGGTCGGGCACGCTCGGCAGCGTGTAGTAGACCCCGGCCCGCTGGTCGAACACGTTGCGGTAGACGTACACGCCCGAATCGGCGCCGTGGTCCGCGGGCGACTCGTCCTTATCGATCTCGTGCTGCTGGAAGACGCCGAGGCACGCCCCGATGCGGTTGTGGTGGACGTGGATCGTGTGCCACCGCAGCTTCGGCCCGCACTCCAGCCCGTCGTCGTTGAAATTGTCCACGAAGTTGTGGTGGAACCGCAGGTTCTTGGCATACCGGAGGAACGCGAAGTCGTGGTCGTCGGTAAACTCGCAGTTGGCGAACTCGATGTCCTCGTTCACCGGCTGGTTGTTCTGCAACACGATCTGGTAGCTGGCCGTGCCGCGGTACTTCATGTGCGCCCGGCCCGTCCACGGCGCGGCCAGACCGCGAAACGCCGAGTGCGTCACGCGGACGCCCTTCGACGCGTTCACCAGCAGGGCCGGGAACCCGCCGTAGACGCTCAGGTGGTCGAGGTGGACGCCCTCCGACCCGTACACGTGAACCATCGGACTGCCGGTCGCGCCGCGCAGGACCAGGCCCTCGACGCGGACGTGCTTGATGCCGCTGATGCGCAGCACGTCGTCGCCGAACCCGGCCGCGACGACCAGCGGCAGCTTGCGCGGGTCGGTCTCGCCACGGTAACTCCGGTCGCCCAGCCCCGCGAGCTTGTTATGAGCGAGGCGGACGTGGATGCGCTTCGTCTCGCGGTCGAACCACAGCCCCGGACCGCAGTACACACCCTCGGTGCCCTTCTTGTCCTTCGGCGAAAGTTCGTTCGTCGCACGAAGGTCCGCCGCCGTGCGGTAGCCGTGCAAGGGAACGAGCGAGTCGGCGAAGTGCCCCAGCGCGATCGGGCGTTCGTCTTCGATGCCCCAGAGCGGCTCCCAGGACGCGGGCAGGAACTGGTGCGGCGTGCGGCGGTCGGCGGCGTGCGGGTAGGTCTTGGTGGAGACGTACTCGTCCGGCGCGCCGCCCTTGAACGGCTCCCAACTCGTCGCCGGAGATTCGAGGAACTCTTTCAACCCGCCGTCGAGAGTCGCGAGTTCGCCCGGATGTGAGGCGATAACGACGGGCGCGTCCGGCGTGCCGGAGCGGGTCAGGTAGACCTTCTCGTGGTAGACGCCGGCGCGCAGGTAGAGCGTGTCACCGGGCTTGAGCCGCTGCACGCCGTGCTGAACCGACCGCCACGGCTTCGCCTTCGACCCGTCGTTCGCGTCGTCCCCTTTGGCCGCGTCCGCGAAGTACGCCGGGCCTTTCGTCAGCGGTCGCGCGACTGCCGCCGGCAGCGGGCGCTGGGCGGGGTGCGACGCCACCTTCGGCTCGGCCGCGCGCGAAGCGCCCGGCAGCAGCAACGCGAGAGCCGCGACCAAGGCGCTCGCCCGACGGAGCGCCCAGATGTTCGGTGCGGGTGTGTTCGGCTGCGGTGTGGCGTCCACGGTTTCGTCCCCCGGAGAGTGCCGCACGAGGCGTGCGGAAAAAGGAAGGGGTTGGGGTGACGGAATCACCCCAACCCCTTCGCCGTTCCGTCAGTGCGGGAGACAGGACTTGAACCTGCACAGGATTGCTCCCGCCAGCCCCTCAAGCTGGTGCCACCCCAATATAGTCACAAAGCGATGATAGGGCAGTGGCCCTGTCGCCGCTTGTGAACTGCTTGATTTTTCAGTCGATTACGAACAGACACACTCGACGATAGGGCACTTCCCCTGCGATCGTAGGGCGGCCTTAGTGGAGCAACATCATGTCAGATTTATGTCAGGTTTTAGGCCACCAGACACTTGGATTTTAAGACGGGGAAAGGCAGATTGTGGGTCGGAACTCTTATCGCAGGCGGGCAGCCCGAACGTCACAACAACGTAGAGATGAGCGAAGTACGGCCGAGCGGCTCCCCAGAGTGCCTTCTGGGGCGAAATACGGTCGAACTGGCTCTCCCGACACTCAACAACGTCCGCCGGCCGTCCGGCGGACGTTGTCTTCACTTCGCTCCGCAACGTACTTGGCGCTCTTGCCCGCGAACCAGCGTATCGTGTGCCTGACTGAAGTTAATCCGACACGCGCCACCGTCCTTCTCAAGCGACGTGTCGTCTGAGGGAAGCACCGATGCGAAGGCACACAGCACTCACCACCAACCGTCACGACCGCGCGAATAACGGCACCCCGGCTTATCCATTGCGTGCCACTTCAGTGCCGTTAGCGTCCGCCGACCGTCACCACCTGGCCTCCCACGCCGACAAGATCGCTCTCGTGCGCGACCGCGTGTCTTCCGTCGTTCACCGGTACTACACCGGCTTCTACCTTCACGGCATCGGCGGGATCGGCAAGAGCTACACGGTGCTGGCCGAGTTGAATCGACTCCGCGCAAACTTTCGGCTGTGGAACTCACAGATGACGGCACGGGGGCTTTTCGAGGCGCTCGCTGCACACCCTGATGTGGTCCACGTCATGGAGGACATGGAGCAGGTCACGGGAGACCGCCGTGCGCAGGGCGTTCTCCGGTCCGCGCTCTGGGCGCAGAAACAGGAAACGGACGGCGGTCTCCCAGACCGCCTCATCACATGGGCGACCAACCGGGGCGAAGAACGAGTCCTCTTCTCCGGCGGGATCATCATGCTCGCCAATCGCCCGCTCGACGACCTGCCCGAACTGCGCGCCGTCGCAACCCGGATCGCGTGCGTCGAATATCGCCCCACCGAGGTCGAGACCCAGGCCGTTATGCGTTCGGTCGCCCGCAAGGGGTATTCGCTCGGCCAGCGCTCGCTCACGCCGGCGGACTGTAGTGCCGTGACCGAATACCTGATTGAGCAAGCCCTCGCTCTCCGCCGCCCGCTCGACATGCGGTTGATGGTCCACGCTTTCCATGATCGCCTCCAGTGGGAAGAGTCAGACTCGTCGCTGCACTGGCGGGACTTGGTTGCGGCCACAGTGCGCGGGCACACCGGTGTGTTGCGCGAGCCGGTGGCTCACGGCGGACGAGCCGAGCAGCGGCGGCGCGACCTGGAGATCGCCCGCGAGATCGAGGCGGCGACGACCGACCGCGCGGAGCGCGCGCGGTCGTGGCAACAGCGAACCGGAAAGTCGGAGAAGACCCTGTACCGCCGACTGGCCGAAATCCGGCGGGCGTGATTCTCGATTCTCACGTTCTCAATTTCCACTCTCCGCCCAACGACGACGGTTCGCGGCGACCGTTCAATCATGAGGCTCGTCATCGCGTTCACACGATGACGGGCCTCGCTCGTTACGCCCTGACTCATTCGGATCGCAGCCAGTCGCCCGTGGGATCAGACGGCGCACAGGTTCTTCAAGTCGCGCCGCCGCACCGCGTCGAGCGCCCGGACCACGATGTCCGCCGGCGGGTAACTCCACTGTTCGGCGACGCGCACGCACTCTGGGTGGTTGCGGATGTGGTCGAGCGTCGGGCCATAGAGTTCGCCTTCGATGTCGATCTCGAACTCGTAGGCGTCCACATACGCATCGTCACCCCTCCAGCAGCACTCGAAGGTCAGCCGCGCGCCGATCAGCGACTCGCCGGTGAGGAAATCGGGGGCACCGGAGATGGTGATCGCTCCCCACATGTGCGGGTCGCGGCCGGCTGGCGCGCCCCACCCGTACCCGTCGTCGCTGGCGGCGGGCGGCATGGCCTGCGTGTCGAAGTCGAAGTTGAGGTCGAAATCGAAGTCACTCATGGAACTCCCCACGTTGTCTGTGAAACTCGTCGCCAGTTCGTCACCGCCGAGGGTGTCGTCCGATCCCCCGTGATCGAACGCACGTCGGCCCTCGCCCACGTCCCATTTTTCGGAATCGCGCTCGTCGTACTCGTGCGCATCGTCGGCGGGTTCTGCCATCGAGCCGTTCTTGCCATCGCCGCCCGCGTAGTTCTCGAACGAGGCGTCGTTCACGGTGCACCCGCGTGGCAGGGTCTCGGCGACGCCAGAGTCAGATAGTTCGATCATGTCACACTTTCGGTTTGGGGTTATTGGAGGCCAACGCGACGAGCGTGGCCGACAATCGGCGCGACGACGATCATCGTCGCGTCGGGGGAGAGTGCGACGACCGCGCACAACCCGCAACCCGCTCCCGACATTTTTTGCGGCAGCGCGAACGCCGCAGCGCTCACCCCCGGCGCTCGCATATCCACTGCATTTCCCAGCGTTTTCACGCGGCCGCTCGCGCCAGCGGCACGGCGAAAGTTAACCGCAACCGGTTCTTTCCCAGTCACTTCCGCCGATCGCCCGCAGCGCTCGTGACCCCGCCTCAATGCCGGCCAAACAGAGTTGCCGCCCGCGCCGGGATGTCGCATTCAGTTGTGGCGATG
>CANLGS010000448.1 GCA_947490035.1 Gemmataceae bacterium | reverse complement strand
GGAACGGCAGCGTTGCCTGTTACGCCGACCTCGTTCTCGCGGAAGCACAAGCCGCGGCATCCGCGACACCCAACGGCCGCGCGCTGAAAATCGACGTGACGAAGCCGGACGACATCGCGTCCGCCGTTCAGCACAGCCGGCTACACGCGGGACTTTTAGCACCGTCGCGGGTGATGCCATTCCCGCTCTTCCTGCGCGTCGGGTAATTGGTATCGTCTTCTGTGTGGACCGCTCTCGCTGCCACTCCTTCTTCCCACCGAGCCGAGCCATGAAACTGCCTGCCCTCCTGATCTGCTTCGCTCTCCTCGTCGCGCTCGCACCGGCCGCGGACCCGGTTCCGATTCCGGAGAAGTCGCTCGCGGTGAAGAAGGAGTTGCTGTTCTCCGACGAATTCGAGGGGGCCGAACCCGCGAAGCCGTGGCACAAGGTCGTCTCGACGTTCGCGGTGGAGAAGGGCACGCTCAAGGGCACGCAGACACGCGACAAGGACGTTCCCTCCGCGGACGGCAAATCGGTGGTCAAGGCGCACGCCGCCGTTCACGGTCTTGAGATTCCGACGAAGGACAGCGTCGTGGAAGTGAAGATCAAGTTCGACGGGGCGACGATGATCGACGTGGAGTTCGACGACCGCAAGTACACCGAGTCGCACTACGGGCACATCTGCCGCGCGCAGGTCCGTCTGACCGGCGTCACGATCATCGACGAGCGCGACGGCAACATGAAGAACGACATCTACGAGATGAAGAAAGACCCCGCGAAGAAGGCCGAGGTCGCGAAGTTGCTCGTCGGCCGCGGCGCGACCTGTCCCGTCAAACTCGAACAGGGCAAGTGGTACACGCTTGTTGTTGAAACGGTGGGCGACGAGATGCGCGTGACGATTGACGGCAAGCCGTCGGGCTACCTCAAGTCGTCCGGCATCGCCCACGCAACCAAGTCAAAGATCGAATTCGGCGTGGCCGGCAAGGACGGCTACTTCGACGACGTCAAGGTGTGGAACGCCGAACCCGCCAAGCGGTAGTTGCCTTGAGTGTAGTCATCACGCTCCGCGTGATGGTCTTTGGCATTGCTTGAGAGTCGAAGCCAGTTCGTAGCGCAACATCACGCGGAGCGTGATGACTACTCACCGCGGGCCGAGGATCGCTCCTCGGCCCGCGGTTTTTCTGCGCGCCGCTGGCCGGTTGCGGGCGCGCTGCTCGCGTGGTATCGTCAGCGTTCGCCCCTCCCGCCTCACCCGGAGTACGACATGACTGCCCGCCGGTTCCTGTTCGCAACGCTCGTGTTCACGCTCAGCGCACTCCTCGCGCTCGAGACCGGACGCGCGCAAGAAAAGAAGGACGAGAAGAAGGACGAAAAGAAGGTTGAGAAGAAGGACGAGAAGAAGCAACCACCGGTGCCGGCGATCGCGCCGACCGCGGCGAACGTCGCCTACGGGCCGCTCGACCGGCAGGTGCTCGACTTCTGGCAGGCGAAGTCCGACAAGCCGACGCCGGTCGTGTTCTGCATCCACGGCGGCGGCTGGAACGGCGGCGACAAGAGCAGCTACTACGGCGGCGTGAAGACCTACCTCGACAACGGCATCTCGGTGGTCACCATCAACTACCGGTTGATGACGCAGGCCAACGCTCAGAAGGTCAGCCCGCCGGTGAAGGCACCGCTCGAAGACGCGGCCCGCGCGTTACAGTTCGTCCGCTCGAAGGCCGGAACGAAGGAGGGCGAATGGAACATCGACAAGACGCGGATCGGCGCCACCGGCGGCTCCGCCGGCGGCTGCTCGTCGCTGTGGCTCGCGTTCCACGACGACATGGCCGACCCGAAGAGCAAAGACCCGGTCGCGCGTGAATCGACCCGCCTCTACTGCGCCGCGGTCAACGGCGCGCAGGTCACGCTCGACCCGAAGGAGGTGCGCGAGTGGCTACCGAACTACACCTACGGAGCGCACGCGTTCGGCATGAAGAATCTCGACGAGGTGGAGACCAACCGCGAGAAGATCGCGGACTGGATCAAAGAATACTCCCCGATTCGGCACGTCACGAAGGACGACCCGCCCATCGGGTTGTACTACGGGGGCGTGAAAGGCGCGAAGGTCGGCGAGGAACACCCGGACCCGACGCACTCGCCGATTCTCGGCCTGAAGCTAGCCGAGAAACTGAAGGCGACCGGGATCGACGTGGTGTTCCACTCGACCACGGAGCCGAACAAGGAACTCCCCACCGCGCAGGCGTACCTGATCGCGAAGCTGAAGAAGTAATGGCGTCGCCGTCACCGGCGCGCAGCGCGCCGGTGACGGCGACGCGTTCGACCGCGCCGGGCGTTGCGCCCGGCGCGGTCGAACGCGTCGTAGCCGACCTTCTTGAAGTGGTCCGCGACCGTCGCGGGCCACCCCCCGCGAGGACCGCGTTGCCGGCTTCCGCACCTTCCGACTGTCCGGCCAGCAGTCGCTTGTTCTCGCCCGCGGCGCGAAGGACGTGCGGGGCCGCGAGCAGCGCGCCGGCGGCGGTCAGGAACTCTCGGCGGTCGGGTCGCATGGCGTCCTCAACGCGGTGTTCACGACGACTCCCACACTCTCGACAACACGAGAGTGCTTCACCTGCGAGGTGAAGTAAGCAACAACATTCCCGATGAAAATTTGGTGGGGAGTGGTATGGTAGTCTAATGGAGAACTCGCATTCTCGGTAATCCTTTCGCTCTTTCGCTCGTCCTTCATCTCCCGGAGTCGTCGATGCTATCCCTCATTCGCAGGGATCGGCGTGCGTTCACGCTGATCGAATGTTGGTGGTAATCGCCGTCATCGCTATCCTAGGTGGCCTGCTACTGCCCGCCGTCCAGAAGGTCCGGTCGGCGGCTGCCCGCCTCCAAAGCCAGAACAACGTCAAGCAGATCGCCCTCAGCGTCCACGGGTACCACGACACGGTCGGGTACGTCCCGCCGATGGCGGCGCCCCTCGAGCCGGGACTGGGTCTCGTCTCGATTCACTTCCACCTCCTTCCCCACATCGAACAGGTGTCGATTCACACCCTCGGTAAGACGAACGGCGGCGCCTGGAACTCGTCGCCCAACAACGCCGGCACGATCCGCGTCAAGACGTTCATCTCCCCGCGCGATCCGTCCAACCCCCTCTCCATCTGGAAGGAAACGAACGGCGGCACGTGGGGCGTGTCCAATTACGGGGCGAACCACGCCATCTTCGGCGTGCCCTGCGGCGCGAACACCGAGTCGCGGATGCCCCTTACGGGCATCACGGACGGCACGTCGAACACCGTGGGGTTCGCCGAGCAGTACGCCCGCTGCGGGCTGGGCGAGCCGGACGCCACCTCCGGCGCCGCGCCCAACAACTACTTCCACAAGCTCTGGGCGTACAACGCCCCGTGGCGGTGGGAGCGCGGGCCGTACTTCGACACCCGGCTTATGAGCAGCGGGATGGCCGGCACCAACCAGGCCGACAACTCCGCTTGTACCGTGGTCGCCGGTTCGACCGCGGCCGTGCCCCAGGGTCAACCGACCGTCGCCGCGTGCAACCCGTACTTCGTTCAGGCGATCGACTCCAGCGTCTGCGTCGTCGGCCTGATGGACGGGAGCGTCCGCGCCGTCTCGACCTCGGTCAGCGGGACGGCCTGGGTTCGGGCGATCTGGCCGACCGACGGGTTGACGATCGACTGGTAACGCGCCACCGACACGCCGCCGGCTCGGCGGGGCGGACACCGGGGAGGCGCATTTGCGCCTCCCCGCCTCTTTCATCTCCACCACAAGGACTCCGCACGCCATGAAACTCCTCTCGTCTCGCTTCCGCCCCGGCCTTCTCGGTCTGGTCGCGGTCGCGGCGGTCGTGGCCGCACCGGGTTGTACGGATAACAAAGTCGTGAAGAAGGTGACCGTGAGCGGCACCGTCACCTACAAGGGTCAGCCGCTCCAATCGGGCCTCCTCCGGTTCGTCGGCCCGGAGGGGTCGTACTCGGCCGCGTCGATCCAATCGGACGGCACCTTCATCATCACCGATGTCGTGCCGGGCGAGGTGAAGGTCAGCGTGATGGAGTCTCCGCGGGGATCGGGGTCGTCCTCGGACACGAAGGCAGTGGAGGCGAAGCACCCGCCCGTCGTCCTGCCCGCGAAGTTCCGCGAGCCGGAAACGTCCGGGTTGGTGTACACCATCGCCCCCGACACCAAGACCCTCGACATCGACATCGACATCAATTAGCCGCCCGCGCGGGGTTCGGACATCGCAACTGGCCCCGCACATCTCGGACCGCCAATTCCCGACGACCTGTCCGCCACCTCTCGGACCTCTGAGCCGCCACGTCACCGGCGCGGATTTTTTCTTCCAACTCGGCGCGCCGGCGTCAACTAAGTAGAGAACGTCCTCGGACGCGCGTCCGCCCCATGTCTCACGCGAGGGTTGTTCATGCCCGTGAACGCCGAACCCGGAACGGCCGCGCCCGCGGCACTGCCGGACGAAACTCCGCAGCCCGCACCGGACAAGAACAAGTCGTTCCTCCGGCTGTTCCTTCAGAACGAGCGCAGGCTGTACGCGTACATCCTCACGCTGCTGCCGCACCGCGCGGACGCG
>CANLGS010000447.1 GCA_947490035.1 Gemmataceae bacterium | reverse complement strand
TCCTGGTGTTCGGCTACCAGGTCGTTCACCGGCTGCGCCGGCGGCGCGCGCGGAGCAAGGCGTACAAGAAGTTCACCGCGCGCGCGGACGCGACTTCGGCCGGCGTGCCGAAGCGCTGGGACGTGCTCGCGCGCCTGGGGCACCACGGCGACGGGTTCCCGGTCACCGGCGGCAACGCGGTCGCGCTGTACCACGAGGGCGCGCCCGCGTTCGACGCGATGCTCGCGAGCATCGAGCGTGCGCAACACCACGTCCACGCGCAGTTCTTCATCGTCCGCGCCGACGCCACCGGGACGAAGTTCATCGACGCGCTGTGCGCGTGCGCCCGCCGCGGGGTGCAGGTGCGGTTCCTGGTGGACTCGGTCGGCTCGTACGCGCTGCCCAGGCGGCTGTTCCGGCAGGTGGAGGAAGCCGGCGGGCGTGCCGCGACGTTCCTCCCGCTGCGCAACCCGCTGCGCGTGAACCTGCGCAACCACCGCAAGATTCTCGTCGTGGACGGCCACACCGGGTTCTGCGGCGGGCTGAACCTCGGCACCGAGTACCTGGGCGAACAGCCGAAGTTCGGCTACTGGCGCGACACGCACTTCCGCATCAGCGGGCCGGCGGTCGAGGGGCTTCAGCACACGTTTCTCGACGACTGGCACTTCACGACGGACGAGGCGGTGAAGGGCGACGCGTACTTCCCCACGCAATTTCCCGACGCCGGCGCGGCGCTGGCGCAGGTGGTCGCGAGCGGGCCGGACGCGGAGTACAAGGCGGTGCGCGAAACTTACGTCGCGGCCATCATGCGGGCGCGCGAGCGGGTGTGGATCGCCAGCCCGTACTTCGTGCCCGACGCCGGCTTCCGCGACGCGCTGCTGTTGGCGGCGCGGTCGGGCGTGGACGTGCGGCTGCTGTGCCTGTTCCGGCCGGACAAGTGGCTCCCGTTCCTCGCGGCCCGGTACTACTGGACGGACCTGCTCGCGGCCGGCGTGAAGGTGTACCAGTACACGCGCGGGATGATGCACGGCAAGTACGTGCTGGTGGACGGCGAGTGGGCGTCGGTCGGCTCCGCGAACACGGACAACCGCAGCCTGTTCCTGAACTTCGAGTGCAACTGTCAGTTCTTCGACGCGGCCGTGGTGAAGGAGTTGGAGGACGCGTACCTGACGGACTTGGAGTGGTCGTTGCGGCTCGACGCGGAGGTGTACGCGAACCGCCCGCTGGTCGGGCGGCTCGCGGAGAACGCGGCCCGGCTGTTCTCGCCGGTATTGTGAAACGCAACAAGGCGAAGAAGATTGGCCACAAAAAAGCACAAGAAGCACAAAAGGGAACCAAGAGGAAGGCGAGTTCAGAAGACAGCCTGTGATCTGCTCTCTGTTCTCTGCTGTCGTGGTTCCCTTTTGTGCTTCTTGTGCTTTTTTGTGGCCAATCTTCTTCGCATTCAGCTACAGACGCGGTTGCGGCCGGCGTGCTTGGCTTCGTACAGCTTCAGGTCGGCCTCGTGGCGCAGTTCGTTAGCGGTGACCGGCAGGGCGCCCGTCGTACTCGCCAACCCGATGCTGATGGTGAGGCGGATCGGTGTCGTCTCGAACCGGAACTGGTGTGCCGCGACCGCCTCACGGATGCGCTCCGCCACCAGCAGCGCGCCGTCCGTCGTTGTCTCCACCAGTACGACGACGAACTCCTCGCCGCCGCACCGGGCGAACAGGTCTTCCTGGCGCAACGTGCCGCGGATCACGCCCGCCAGTTCGCGCAGCACGAAGTCGCCGCACAGGTGGCCGAGGTCGTCGTTGATCGTCTTGAACTTGTCGATATCCACGGCCAGTACCGATAGCGGGCGGTGGTGCCGCTGCGACCGCACCACCTCGCGCTCCAGGAACTCGTCCAGGTAGCGCTTGTTGTGGATCTGCGTCAGCCCGTCCAGGATCGTCAGCCGGTAGATCTCTTCGTGGTACTCAGTCTCGATGTTCCCGCCGGCGAGGAAGCGGTACAGGCAGTTGCCGACGCGCAGGTAGTCGCCGTCCTTGAGCAGCCGCGCGCCGTCGAGTTGCTTGTCGTTGACGAACGTGCCGTTGGTGCTGCGCTGGTCGGACACGGAGTACCCGTCGGCGGACGGTTCGATGATCGCGTGCTTCCGCGAAACGGAGTGGTCGTTGAGCCGGATGTCGCTGTCCTCGCCGCGCCCGAGGACGAGCGGCCGGTCCGTGAGCGGGTACCGACAGCCCATCGTCGGGCCGGTCGGGTAGATGTGGACCAGGCACGCTTCGCGCTTGGCCGTAAACAGCTTCTTGGACGTGGTCAGCCACGTCTCGGAAACCTTATCGGCCATTACTTGGCTTAGCGACATGGCAGGTGGCGGGGGAAAGCGGGGTGTTCAGCCACACTTGCAACCGTAGGACACGAACCGGGGGCGCGTCAAACGAAGCGTAAGAACCCACGCGGTCTTGGTGAACCGCGACCGTCAGGGAGCGGGTGGGCCACGCGCACTGCGAAGACACCCGCTCCCTGACGGTCGCGGTTCACCAAGACCGCGTGGGTTCTTACGGCCGCACCGCGACCGGCGGGACGATGCCGTTGATCTTCGCCCGCGGCTTGGTCAGGTCCACCAGGATCGGTTCGCGCGTGACCACTTCCTTCACGTTGCCGGCGGCGTCGCGGGCGGTCGCCTTCAGGTACACGCGAGCGGGCACGCCGACGGGCACGCGCCACGCGTACTGCCCGGTGTTCGCCAGCCGCTTCGCGACCGGAGCGTTCATCGCGGTCGCCTGAACCACGGGGTCGCCCCCGGTGGTCGCGACTGGTTTCCACGGGCCGGTGGGCGAATCGCTCCACTCCAGCGTGATCGGGTCGTCGCCAAAGTTGCGGTCGGTCGCCTTCCACTGGATGACGAGCGTGTCCAGGGCGTTAGGGTCGGACACCGGCGCGTAGAGATCAATCTGCGGCGGGGTCACGTCGAGCACCACCCGCATATCAGGCGCGTCGCCCGCGGCCGGTTCGCGCTCGCTCAGACCGGCCCCGCTGACCGGGACGAGGCGGAAGCCGTAGTGCCCTTCGAGTTGCGCGTTCTCCTTCACGTCGAGCGCCACGCGGACCGCGCCGCCCTTGCCGTCGTGCTGACTCCACTTGTGCCACTCCTTGCCGTCGTTGCGGGTCACCCACAGATCGACGCGGCTGATACCGGACGGGCCGCGATGTTCGAGGTCGAAGCCGAGGTCGAATCGCGGGTAGTTGATGGCCTGCGCGCGGGTCACTTCGACCGCGGGTGCGGCCCCACTCCAGGCGACCGGCGTTGCGGTCCCGTGTGCCGGCAGCGCGCCCGACGGCGGTGCCTTCGCGTCGAACGTCGCCAGCGGTTGCGGCCCGCCCGTTACCGGCGGGTTGCTCACCAGCGGCGTGCCGTGGTTCTCGACCGGCGGCGGGTACTTGAACGGCGGCGGCGACGGCGGCGCGACGATCGGGTCCAAATGCTTGACCGGCGGGACCGGCTCGGTTTTGACGGGCGGATTCGGCATGATCGGCGCGCCGAGGTCTGGCGGCGGCGGCAGCGACTGCAACCCGTTGCCTTTCCCGTCCGGCCCCGGCGCGGGGATGTACGGCGGTTGCTCCTTCAGGCTCGTGGACGCACCGCCGTTGCCGGCGAACTCGCGCGTGATCTCGGTCTTGTTCCCGGCGATGTCGGCGGCGCTGATCTTGACCGTCACGCCGTCGGCGATGCCGCTGGGGAACTTCACGCCGGTGCGCGACGCGGCCGCGAGCGTAACCTCCTGCCACAGCGCGTTCGGGTTGTTCGACGCGCGGAAGGAAACCTTCGTCTCCGCGTCGTTCGGGAACTTGTCGTCGATCGACCACTCGATCACGATCTCGTCGCCGGTGCGCTTCGCGTTGGTCACGCGGACGACCGGCGCGACGGTGTCCACGACCATCTTCAGGTCGGGCGGGTCGCGGGTCAGGTCGGCCGGGTCTTTGTTGCCCTTCAAGTCCTCGATCTGCATCTTGAACCAGTAGACGCCGTCGTCATTCGCGACGTACACGAAGGCGTCCTGGTCCGGGGTGACGAACCCTTCGCGGGTCCACGTGTTCTCGCCGTTGCGGGCGACGTAGAGGGCCACGTGTCGGATCGTCTTGCGGTCCTTCTTGTACTCGATGGGCAGCTTGATGGTGCGCGAGTTCATCGGGTAGTAGTCGGGGCCGAGCGGCTGGCCCATCGTTAGCCCGATCAGGGCTGCGGCGGCGAACGTCATAACTCATCCCCGACGTGCGGAACGGAGTGCCCTCGCGGAGCGCGGGCCGTATCGGATGTATCGGCTCCGCGGGCGCCGGAGTTTAGTATTTCGCGCGCGTCGCAGGAATTTGTTCAAGTCGTAGGACAGGCCGCTGGCCTGTCTCTGCAATGACAGGCCAGCGGCCTGTCCTACAGGAAAGCGGCCAATGACCACCGAGGAACTCAAGCAACTCCTCGAATCCGTGCGGACCGGCGCGGTCGGCGTCACCGACGCGGTCGCGCGCCTGGGTTCGGCGTCGGTCGCGGAGTTGAGCTTCGCCACGCTCGACCTCGACCGCAAACAGCGGTGCGGGTTTCCCGAAGTGGTGTTCGCGGA
>CANLGS010000446.1 GCA_947490035.1 Gemmataceae bacterium | reverse complement strand
GCACCGACGCCGGCGACGGCGCGTACGCCTTCAGCAGTTGCAGCACGCGCAGCATCTTCGGGCTGTTGCCGACGACGCCCTCGAAGCCGAATTTCTCGTCGAGTTGGCGGCGCAGCTCGCGGACCGTGCTGACGCGCTGGGCGGAGTTCTCCACCACCGCGCGCAACTCCGCGAGGTCGAGTGGCTTCTGGAGGTAGTGCGACGCGCCCCGCTTGATCGCCTCGGCCGCGGTCTTGTAGTCCGCGAAGCCGGTGATGACGTACACCTCCGCGTCCGGGCGCAACTGCTTGCACCGCTCCACGACTTCGAGGCCGTGCAGGTCGGCCATCTTCAGGTCGGTGAGTACCACGTCGAACGCTTCCTGTTCCAACTTCGCGACGCCGGCCTTCCCGCCGGTGGCGACGGTGCAGGAGTGCCCGCGGCGCTCGAGGCTATCGGCCACCGTCTCGGCGTGGTGCTTGTCGTCGTCGATCACGAGTATTTGAAGCGGCTCGGCTGGCGCGGACATGGGCACGGTTCCCCACACGGCGAAAGGGTCTTCCATCAGTTTAGCGGTGTCGCGGTCGCGGACATCGCTTAACATGTCTTCTCCCGCCCTGTCAGGAGCCACTCCCCATGACCCGCGTTCGTATCGCCGCGTTCGTTCTCACCTTCGCCGGCGTCGTCGGCGTCGCGCTCGTCGGCAACACCGCCCCGGAAGCGACCGGCGGCAAGATGAAGACCGCGACCGACGCGTTCCTCGCGTCGCTGTCGCCGGAACTGAAGAAGAAGGCGAGCTTCGACTTCAACGACAAACACCGCCAGGCGTGGTTCTTCACGCCGCAGCAGGACAAGGAGAAGAAGTTCACGCGCAAGGGCGCGCGACTCGAAGAGATGACCGCGGACCAGAAGAAGGCCGCGATGGAACTGCTCAAGTCCGGCCTCTCGGCGAAGGGCTACGAGCAGGCGACCACCATCATCGGCCTGGAGAACCTGCTGCTGGAACTCGAAGGGCCGAAGAGCGCGATGACCCGCAACGCGAACTGGTACTTCGTGAGCGTGTTCGGCGAGCCGTCGAACACCGGGAAGTGGGGCTGGCGGTTCGAGGGTCACCACCTGTCGGTCAACTACACGCTCGACAAGGGCGAAGTGGTGGCGGGCGCGCCGATGCTGTTCGCGACCAACCCGGCGGAAGTGAAGGCCGGGGCGAAGAAGGGTCTGCGCCCGCTGCCGGAGATCGAGGACCACGCTCGCGAACTCATCAAGTCGCTGAAGGAAGACCAGGACAAACTCGCGAAGCAGCCGAAGGCGTTCCCGGAGATCAACGAAGGGAAGCCGAACGCGAACGTGGGCGACCCGGTCGGGATCACCGCGGACAAACTCACCGCCGACCAGAAGGTCACGCTGATCAAACTGCTCGAAGCCTACGCGGGCCGGATGCCGGAGGAACTGGCCGCGGGCGAGATGAAGAAGGTGAAAGCCACGCCCGACGCGAAGCTGTACTTCGCTTATAGCGGCAGTCCGAAGCCCGGCGAGGGGTACACGTATCGCGTGCAGGCGCCTGAGTTCGTGGTGGAGTTCCTGAACGTGCAGGCGGACGCCGTGAAGACCCCGGCCAACCACATCCACAGTTCCTGGCGCCGGCTGCCGATCGACTTCGGCCTGAGCGAGTAAGGCAGCAAAAAACGAAGGCAAAAGAGCCGCAGATAAACGCAGAAGAACGCAGATCAAGACCGAAGACAGAGTTCAATTCAAACTCTCTTCTTGTCTGATCTGCGTTCTTCTGCGTTTATCTGCGGCTCTTCTTTCTACTTCTTCGGCGCGGTCGCGGCTTTCAGTTGCTCGAACGTCACCTTCGCGGCGTTCACCTCGGCGGTCGCCGCGTCAAGCGCGGCCTTCGCGGGGGCAACCGCGGCGTTCGCGGCGTCGAGTGCGGCCTTCGCGGGCGCAACCGCGTCGGCCGCGGGCTTCACTGTCGGCGTGAGCGCCGCCACCGTCTTCTGGTTCGCGGCCACCATCGCCATCGCGTCGGTGTAAGCCTTCGACTGTGCCGCGAACTTCACGTTCGCGGCGGCAAGTGCCGTGGCCGTGTCGGTCTGAGCTTTCTTCGCGGCGGCGAGTTCGACGTTCAGCGCCGCGAGCGCGTCAGCGGCCTTCTTGGAAGCCGCCGCGAGGTCCGGGTTCGCCGGTGCTTTCGCCGCGGCGTCCGCGATGGCCTTCGCCGCGACCGTCTCGGCCGCGACCACCACTTCAAACGCTGCCGCCTTGTTCGCCGTCGCAGTCACCAGTGGCGTCGCCTTGTCCACTTCGACCTTCGCCGCGTCCATGAGGGGTTTCGCGGCGTTCATTGCCGCGGTGAAGTCGGTCACGGCCTTGTTCGCGGCGGCGAGGTCGGCGTTGATTTTGTTCATGTTCGCGACGACCGCGTTGTACGCGTCGGTCGCCAGCTTCGCTTTCAGTGTGGCCGCGTCGAACGCCGCTTGCGTCGGAGCGACCTTCGCGGTGGAAGCGGCGAGCGCGGCCTCCGCGACTTGCAGACGCTGCGCCACGGGAAGCGGGTTCGCGTCGAGCGTCGATACAAGTTTCGCATCGTTGGCGGTCCACGCCTTCACCACGCCGGACCAGTCACCGGCGATCACGCGCGCGTTGTCGTGCGTCACCGCGACCTTCAGTCCCAAATCCGGGAACGGCTCGAACGCCTTCAGCGCGGTGCCGGCCGCGTCCCAGAACTTCGTGACCTTGTCACGCCCGGTGCTGGCGAGCTTGCCGTCGTGGGTGAAGCGCACGCTCGCGGCGCCGCCGGGGTGCGCCGCCCACGTCCGCGTCTGCGTGCCGTTCTCCATCTCCCACAGGCGGATGCTCGCGTCCTCGCTGCACGTCGCGAGCATGTTGGAATCGTCGCGCCACGACACGTCGGTAATCATCGCCGTGTGTCCGCGAAGGGCGAAGAACTCGCGCCCTGTAAAGGCTTCCCACACGAACACGCCGCCGTTGCGGTCGCCGGTCGCGAGCAGCACGCCGTCCGCGCTGTACTCCACCGCGGTCACCCAGTCGGTGTGCTTCTTGATCTCGCGAATCACCTTGCCGTCGGTGGTCGAATAGATGCGCACCAGCTTCGACGGGCTGCCGACCGCGATCTGCGTCTGGTCCGCGGAGATGTCCGCCGCGAGGATCGCGTCGTTCTCGATGCCGACTTCGATCACCTTCTCGCCGGTCTCGACCTTGTACAGCACCGCCTTGCCGGACGAACCACCCTTCCCGCCCGCGACAAGGATGAACTTCGCGTTACGCGAAAACTTGATGCTGTTGATCTGCCCGTGTTCAAACGGAATGAAGCCGACGAGCGCGCCGGTGTCGGTGTTGTAAAGAATAACTTGCTTCTGCCCGCCGATGGCGACGAGCGGTGCCCACGGGCTTGTCGCCATCGCGAGGATTGCGCCCGGCCGGCGCGCGGTCACGATGGGTTCGAGCTTCAACTTGCCGAGTGCCGGCATCGGCGGCGCGCCTTCGGGCCGACCCTTCACGACGGACTTCAGCCCGATATCGACGCTGGGCAACGGCGTGACGGCGGTCTTGCTGCCGGCGTTCTCGCGTGCGCCTTGCTCGACCCACAGCTTGAGCGTAGCGAGCTGCGCGTCGGGCATCTTGTTGCCTTCGGGCGGCATCTTCGGCTGCTCGATGTGTGCCGATAGCGTGTAGATGTGCGACTTCATCGGGTCGCCGGCCTTCACGACGACACCGGCGGACCCGCCCTTTTGCATGGAAGCGTATGTGGCGAGGTTGAGGTCGCCCTTCTGCTTGTCGTTGCTGTGGCAGGTGATGCAGTGCTGCTTGACGATGGGCAGGATGTCCTCGTCGTAGGTCGGGTTCTTCGCGTCCGCGAGGACGATCGACCCAGATGCGAGA
The DNA here is from genome assembly GCA_947490035.1 of Gemmataceae bacterium. GTDB lineage: Bacteria > Planctomycetota > Planctomycetia > Gemmatales > Gemmataceae > Gemmata. The sequence continues at coordinate 704 of CANLGS010000446.1, read as the reverse complement.
AACGCCACAGACGCGCAGAGGAAAGCCAATTGTCGCATATCAGGAAGCCTCGTCAGAGTCGTTTTGTCTTTGTCTTCAGCCCCGGAGGGGCGTCGGATGGTAGCCAGGGGTGGAGCGAGCGAAGCGAGCGCAACCCTGGGATCAAGCGATGCGGATCATCAGCAAGCCGTCGCGGTGCTCGATCACGTACAGGCCAAAACAGTTGCAGCGAAACAAAGCCGTCGCAGCAGCCTTGATGCGAGCAGGAAAACGCGTTGGGTCGGAATTCGTCCAATCCGTTCCGAACATCGTCGCGTCGGGTTCTCGAATCTCAACCGTGATGCGGCCCGCGTACCCGCCGTCGTCCAGAGGAACCTCGATAGTGTCACCCGCGTCGAGCCTCGTGCGCTCGGCGCGAATGGCGTTCTCGACCATTGGGAGGAACGCGGATCGCGTGACATAGGCGATGTCCATCACATTCGCTCAGTGGTTGAACATGAACTCGCGCGAGTTCATCACCGCCCAGAACACATCCTCCAGAGCCTGCTTCTTGTCCTTTGCTGCGTCCACGAGCGCGAGGAGCGTTTTCAGTTCCTCCGGCTTCGGGGAGCGAGTCAGGCAGCGGACGTAAATCTGCTCGATGACCTGCGCCGGGGTCTTCTTCTCCTGAAGCATCTTGCCGACCAAGTTCCCGGCCGCGATCTTCGGTTCCACGGTGCCGCCGT
>CANLGS010000445.1 GCA_947490035.1 Gemmataceae bacterium | reverse complement strand
CGCGCCCGCGTCCCCGTCGGGCGACGCGCCGCCGGCGAGTACGTTCCCGCCGTTCAGCCTCGGTTCCTCGACCGGCCCGCTGTACGACCTCCAACCAGAGCCGGCGCCCGCGCCGCAACCGGTGGCCCCGTCCGACGCCACGCCCCGGCCGCGAGGCCTCCCCGACGCGCCACCGGTCATCGCGCCGCGTGCCGGCCGCGGGTCCACGGCGCGCCCCCCCGCGGCCCGGCGCGGCCCCGCGCCCGCGCGCGGTCGGAAGTCGCGCGCCGCGCCGTGGATCGTCGTCGGCGTCGCGCTCGCGGTGGTTGTCGTGCTGGCGGTCGCGCTCGCGGTGTGGGTCGCGACGCTCGAACCGACTTCGACGCCGACGCTACCGAACCCCGACCCCGGCGCGAAGCCGCCGCGCAAGGCCACCACGCGCTGAACCCACACACTTCTCGACCTACACGATCCCGCATCACTTCCCCGTGCTGTGAATCGTGAGGAACACCGAGCCGGTGACCGGCTTGCCGTCGGCGGTCGTCACGTTGTACCCCACCTGCATCTGCATCACCGGCTTGAGCGCGTCGAAGGTCAGTTCCACCGTGCGCCCGTCGGCCAGCAACTTCGCGCCGCGCACCGGCAGCTCGTCCTGTCCTTCGGTCTTGGGGTCCGACACCTTCCAGCGCTTCGAGCCGTAGTCGGCGCTCCACCGGTAGTTCCACCACGCGCACCGGTAGTTGTCGGCCGCCGCGACCGCCTTCGCGTCCAGCGCGCTGCCGAACGTCAGGCGGATCGTGTTCCCCTTCACCTCCAGCGCGGTCGGCACGTCGAGCGGCTTGCCCGTGCATCGCACGCGCTGGAGGCAGCCGTCGGCTTGCGCCGCGGTCTGCCAGCCGTTCAGCCCGCAGACGTAGAGGTGACCGTCCGTGCCGAAGCGCCCGCGACACACGCCCGACAGGAACTGGACGTTGAGCGCCGCCGCGCCGCCCTGCCCGCCGCCGTCGGGTAGTTCCTGGCGGAGCAGCACGAACGGCCGACAGCGCCCGTAGGAGAAGTGCAGCGGCAGTCCCGCGAGCGGCGACTTCGTCCACCCTCCGGTCGCTGACGCTCCCGGCTCGCCTGTCGGCACCCACACCTGACCGCCGGCGGAGTTGTCCACTTCGCGCGGCAGCCAGCACAGCGGCGGGTCGTAAGTCGTCGGCGGTGTCGCGCGGTGGTGGGCGCGCATGTCGCCGTAGAAGCCGCCCTTCTTGTACTCGTCGATGCGCGTCGCCGGCATCCAGTTGCCTTCCTGGTCGGCGCCGGTGAGAACGCCCGTCGGAGACATACCCATGCCAATCGGATGCCGGAACCCGGTCGCGAACACCTCGGACTTCGTGCCGTCCTTGCTCACCTTCATGAGACAGCCGCCGGTCGGCGTGTTGGTGTCCCCGGTCTTGAAGAAGTAGAAGTTCCCTTGTGGGTCGGTTTCGAGGCAGGTGTCGTAGGAGTGTTCGCCGCCGCCGGTGTGCCAGTCGTTGTTGATGCACTCGTAGAAGTCCGCTTCGCCATCGTTGTTGAGGTCGTGAAGGCGGGTGAGTTGCCCGCGTTCGAGAACGACCACCTTCCCGTCGATCACCTTCAACCCCAGCGGGTGATACAAGCCGGTGGCGAAGCGCTGCCACGAGCAGGTGCCGGCCTTCTCGTTCACCGTCACGAGCCACACGTCGCCGTGGCAGGTGCAGACCGCGACGCGTCCGTCCGGCAGGAAGTCGAGGCCGGTGCAGAAGAACAGCGCGCCGAACCGGTTCTTGTGCGGGATTGTCAGCGTGTCGAGCGCGAACGGGCCGTTCTCCGCGCCGCGCTCCAGTTTCGTCACGATGGGTTCGCCCCAGCGCTTCGGCCCGCCCTTGGTGAGGTCGCTGAAGGACGGAAGGACTCTGTCGTTCAAGTTCGGACCGAGCGGGTCTGCAATGGTCTGGTTCACCGTACCGCCCAGGTATCTCTGCGGGCTTGCGCCGCGCCGCGGGTCGGCTTGTGATACCGTCTCTTCTCCCGGCCCGACTTTCGTCATCCGAACCGGCATCGGCTTCCCGTTCGTGGTCGTTCCCATAAGCATCGTTTCCAGCACTTCGCGTTTGCCCACGGTGTAACTGAACACCACATTGTCGCCGTGGACGTACAGCCCGCGATACTTCGCCCACTCCTTCGGTAGCGGCGCTGTGAACGGCTTCGTCTTCGCGTCCCACTTCCCGTCGGGGTCGGCCCAGCCCGGACCGGCGGGCGCGGCGAACACCATGTCGCCCTTCGGGGTGGGTGTGTTGAGCAACCCGAAGCGGCGGTCGCTGTGGTTGAGGAAGCCGCCGGCCCACGCGGCGCCGAGGCGCAGCGTGTTGCGGTCTAACACGACGCTCGCTTCGCCCTTCGCGCCCAGCTTCACCACCGTCGCGTTGTAGACCGTCTCGTTCCCCTTGCCGAGCGGGTAGCGCATCGTGCAGTTGAGGAACGGCCCGGTGTTCATGTCGCGGAAGCGGGCGTCGATCCAGTCCTTGTCGGTCATCTTCTCCCACGGTGCCGCGAAGCCGGTCGCGGGCCGCGGGGTCCAGTCGAGCAGCGCCGGGTCGATGGCGGGAAGAACCGCGCGCGGCGGCGGCGCGACCGGGAGTTCCGCACCCGGCGCGGCGAGGACAAGGGCGAGGAACGAAGGGAGCATTCGTCACCGGGGAGTGGCGTGGAAGGATGACATCGTGTGGTGAATCGCGGGTCAGGGCGTCTTCGGCATGCGGGCGAGCGCGGCCTTTGCGTCGGGCGCGATGTCGAACCCGTACTCGCCGTCCGCGACGCGGACGAGCAGGTCGCGCGCCTTTGCGGTGTTCGCCCGCTCCAGCACGCGCACGACGCGGACCAACCGTCCCGCCTGGCCGACCGCAGTGGTTCCGCCGTCGATCTTCCGCAAGATCAGCCGGGCGCGGTAGCGGATCTCGTCGTTGGGCGCGGCGCTCATCGCCGCGCGCACCGCCTCGGCTGCTGGCGCGCCGAGTTTCACCAGCGCGTCGGTGGCCGCGTCCCGGACCTCGAACGCGTCCGAGTCCAGTTCCGCGATCAACTTGCGGACCTTCGCGAGTTGGTCCTTATCAACCGCGGTCTTCGCGAGTTGCGTTTCGATGAACGCGACGTGATCGGGCGCGGACGCGAGCAATGCCCGCTGCGCGGTCGCGGCCTTCACGCGGTCAGTGCCCATCAGGTTCTCCCAGTGGGCATCGCGCTCCGGTGCCGCCAGCGCCTTCGCGGGTTTCACCCGGCCGAGCGCCGCGTCGGTGGCCTTGTCCAGATCGTCGGTCGTGCGGCCGAGCAGCATGTGATCGAACAGCGCCGACGTGCCGTCGAGCGGTGAGAGCGCGAACCCGGTGATCGTGAACGCGCCGTACTCCTTGAACAGATCGCGTGTGTGAACCTCCCACTCCCCCGGTACTTTCGCGTTCACTTGCGTGGAAGGCGCCCAGTTGTACACGTTGGCGCCGGCGTGAAAGCGCATGGCCCACGTCTTCACCGGGTCGTGGAACTGGATCATCAGCCCGCTGCCGCCGAACTTCTTCCACGCGAACCTCAGGTAGCGGAACTCGCCCGCGTTCTTCGGGGTTTCGACGATCTTGAAGTTCCAGCCGGGGATGGTTGACCGGTACTTTTGCATTGGCGTGACGCGAACCGCTTCGACACCCGCGAACACGTCTCGGTCCTCGCGGGTGGCGGCGCCCGCTTCGCCGCCGCCGTCGTTGATGAGTACGGGGAACAGTGCGTCCACGCCCTCGTCGAGGAGTTCGACGACCGGCCCTTCGGCCTTCGGCGCCTTGTAGTTCGCATCGCCGCCGAGCGGTGCGACTTCGATGAGCGGCAGTTCGATTTGTTCGATCGGGACAGGCGGCCGCTTTCCCTCAGATCGCACGGCGGGAACCGCGGCGACAAGAGCGACGACTATCCAAACGCAGGCGAGACGATGCATGTGAAGCCCTCGACGCGACAGGGACGGCTCGATTATCCGCGAACGTGGCTGCGGAGTGGAGGGCAATCTCCGGGTTGGTAATACCCCGTTGCATCCGGCCGCGAAAGGTTTTTAGTCGCTTCTTGCACCGGCGCGAACCGATAGCTATATTATCCCGGACCGGTGGGGTTGTGGCGCTCGTGTCGGGTGTCCGCGCTGCCGGAGCAATCGAACAAAGGGTTCCTCTCATGCTGCGCATCGCGCTTGCACTCGTGTTCGGCTTCGCCGCCGTCACAATCACCGGTTCGGCCTTCACCGGCGCCGCCGACGAAAAGAAGGACGACGTCAAGAAGCTCGAAGGCAAACTGACCTGCACCAAGTGCGCCCTCGACGAGACCAAGGCGTGCGGTCACGCCCTGCTCGTGAAGGACGGCGACAAGACGGTCAAGTACTACCTGAACGACAAGGGCGGCAAGGAAGCGTACCACGGCAAGTGCTGCAAGGCCGACGTGGACGCGACCGTGTCGGGCAAGGTCTCCGAGAAGGAGAAGAAGAAGTTCATCGACGAGCCGAAGGTCGAGATCAAGAAGTAAGGTCGGCGGGCGACCTCACGACGCACGACGCCACCCGCGAGGGTGGCGTTTTGCTTT
>CANLGS010000444.1 GCA_947490035.1 Gemmataceae bacterium | reverse complement strand
GAGGACAAGGGCGCCGCGCACCCCGGCTATCGCGGCAACCTGAACGCCTCGTGCCGCACCATCCCCGAAGTGCTGAAGCCCGCGGGCTACCGCAACTACGCGGTCGGGAAGTGGCACGTCACGCGATTCAACGCCGCGGACGGGCCGAAAGAGAACTGGCCGCTCGGCCGCGGCTTCGACCGCTTCTACGGCACCATCGGCGGCGCCGGGAGCTTCTACGATCCGTCGTCTCTGGTCCGCGACAACACGATGATTTCGCCCTACGCGGACAAAGAGTACAAGCCCGCGACGTACTACTACACCGACGCGATTGCCGACCACGCGACACGGTTCGTCGCCGACCACGCGAAGGAACACGCCAAGAATCCGTTCTTCCTGTACGTCGCGTTCACCGCGGCGCACTGGCCCATGCACGCGCTGCCCGAAGACATCAAGAAGTACGCGGGGAAGTACGACGGCGGCTACGAGCCGATCCGCAAGGCGCGGTTCGAGAAGGCCGCGAAGCTCGGTCTCATCGACCCGAAGCAGGGCATCAGCCCACAAGCCGGCGACTGGGACAAGGTGACCGACAAGAAGTGGGAGGCCGCGTGCATGGAGGTGTACGCCGCGATGATCGACCGCATGGATCAAGGCATCGGCAAACTGGTCGCGGAACTCAAACGCACCGGGCAGTACGAGAACACGCTGATCCTGTTCCTTCAGGACAACGGCGGGTGCGCCGAACCGCAGGGCCGCACCGGGAACAAGGATCACCCGAACATCGAGCGGCCGGAGAAGCCGACGTTCCCCGCGATGAAGCCGGAAGACTTCGCCGCCGCGGGGAGCGTGCCGAAGCAAACCCGCGACGGCTTCCCGGTGCGCATGGGGCCGAAGGTGATGCCCGGCGGCCCCGATACCTACGTCGCCTACGGCCGCGGTTGGGCGAACGTGTCGAACACGCCGTTCCGCGAGTACAAGCACTGGGTCCACGAGGGCGGTATCAGCACGCCGCTGATCGCGCACTGGCCGGCCGGCATCACCACGAAGGGCGAGTTGCGGAAGCAACCGGGCCACCTCATCGACATCGCGGCGACGTGCGTCGAACTGGCGGGCGCGAAGTACCCGAAGGAGGCGACGCCGCTCGAAGGCAAGAGCCTTGTCACCGCGTTCGCGGACAAACCCGTCGAGCGCGACGCGATCTACTGGGAACACGAGGGCAACCGAGCCGTTCGCGCCGGCGAGTGGAAACTGGTCGGTAAGCACGCCGGGGCGTGGGAGTTGTACGACGTGTCGACGGACCGGACGGAGACGCACGACTTGGCCGCGAAGGAACCGGACCGCGTCAAGGCGCTGGTGGCGAAGTACGACGCGTGGGCGAAGCGCGCCAACGTCGAGCCGTGGCCGGTCGGCGGGCCGAAGAAGTAGCCGCAGGTCAGGCGGTTCGTTCTTGACGAGCCGGAAGCGTAAGCGACGGATTCGCTTGCCCGCCGCTTACGCACTCTGTTGTTGCGTGGGGAGAAGACCCCTCACCCGCCGCGCTTCGCGGCGGGTGAGGGGTCTTCTCCCCACGCCACCTCAAAACTTACGCTTCCGGCTCACCGGCTCGTCTCAACCCCGACCGTTTGAGGTCCCACGCCGCGCGGAAGCGCGTCCGCGGCTCAGGTCAGTTCGGGAATCGGGCGGCCGTCCTGGGTCACGATCGGGGTCGGGCGGCCCTGCGAGTCTTCCCAGTGGGCCGACGGGTCGATGCCGAGGTGCCGGAACACCGTGGCCGCGAGGTCCGCCGGGGCGACGCGGCGCTCCTTGATGTCGTACCCCTTCGCGTCGGTGCCGCCGATCACCTGGCCCGCCGGCAGCCCGCCGCCCGCGACCAGCATCGACATGCAGTTCGTCCAGTGGTCGCGGCCGGCGTTCTTGTTGACGACCGGGCCGCGGCCGAACTCGCCCATCATCAGCACCAGCGTCGAGTCGAGCAGCCCGCGGGCCTGGAGGTCGGTCACCAGCGCGTAGACGACGCGGTCGATGCGCGGCAGGAGCGGCTTCAGCCCCTTCACGATCCCGCCCCACTTCACGTCGTCGCCGTGGTGGTCGAAGTAGCCCCACGCCCCGCTGACCAGCACGTAGGTGGTGCCGGCCTCGACCAGCCGGCGCGCGAGCAGCGCCTTCTCGCCGAGGCTGTCGCGGCCGTAGCTGTCGCGCACGCGGTCGGGTTCGTCGTCGATGCGGAACGCCTTCTGCGCCTTCCCGGAGACGATCATGTCGAGCGCCCGCCGGGCGTGGCCGTCCATCCGGTCGGCGTCGGGGGTGTCGAGTTCGCGCCGGGCCGCGCCGAGCCGGCGGCGGAGGTCGTCGCGGTCGCGGAGTTGCGGGACCGACACGCCTTGCGGGAGCGTGACGCGGCCGGCGAGGTCCGTCCCCTGCACCGGTTCGTAGGCGGTTCCGAGGTTCCCCGCGCCCCACACGTCGGCCTTCCAACTGTCGGCGAGGCCGACGAACGCGGGCAGCGCCGGGTCGTTCGGCCCGCGGAACCTGGCCGCGACCGCCCCCATCGACGGGTACCCGCCGCCGTCCTTGCCGTCGTTCGTGCGGCGGGCGAGCGCGTTCCCGGCCTGCATCGTAACGGGCGTGTGGTCGCTGGCCCGGCAATCGACCGAGCGGATCAGGCTGAGCCGGTCCATGATGCTCGCCTGCAGAGGCAGGTGTTCGCACACCCGCACGCCCGGCACGCGGGTCGGGATCGACCCGAACGGCCCGCGCACCTCCTCCGGCGCGGCCGGCTTCGGATCCCACGAGTCCAGGTGACTCAGCCCACCCGACAGCCAGAAGAGGATTACCGACGCGGGCTTCTTCGCGGTCTCGGCTCTCTCGCCCGCGCGAAGGGCCGACGGGTGACACGCGCCCGCGAGCGCGCCGAGACCGGCCCGGAGGAACCACCGCCGGGAACCGACCTGGACGAGGCCGGCCGGTGCGGGCGGTGCCGTGTTCCACGGCGGTTGCGGGTGAAGGTGGGCCATGTTCGTCTCGCCGGTGGGTGGGGCGGGCATGTGGAAGGTATCCGACCTTCTCACGCGGCGCGACTACCGTCAAGCGCCATTTCGAGTCTCCCCCGGTCATCAGTCCGGGTTGGTCGTCAGTTCGCCGGCGGGCTGCTTGTCCTTCATGTTCCACACGCGCACTTTGCCGGCGAAGTCGCCCGCGAAGACGCGCCCGCCGTCGTGCGAGAACACCACCTTCGAGGGCAGGTCGGTGAAGCCCTCCAGCCGCGCGACCTGGCTGCCGTCGGCCTTCCAGATGCGCGCGGTGTTGTCGCGCCCGCACGTGACGAGTTGACCGTCGCGGGCGTACTGCACCGCCAGCACGCCGGGCAACTTGTTCCGCGCCGCGCCCACGGCCTTCGCGTCCACCTGAGCGTTGATCGATCGCGTTGGGAACCCGTCCTCTGCGTACCACAGGATGACGCGCCCGTCTTCGCTCGACGACGCGAGCATCTGGGAGTCGGCGCGCCAACTGAGCGCGGTGACCGCGTCCTTGTGATCGCCCAGAGTGAACACGATGCCGCCGGTCGCCGGCTCCCACACGAACGCGACGCCGTTGCGGTCGCCGCTGGCGAGCATCTCACCGTCCGGGCTGAACTCCAGCGCGGTCACCCAGTCGGTGTGCTTCTTGATCTTGCGCTTCAGTTCGCCGGTCGCGGTGTCGTAGACCTTGACGAGCTTGCCCGGCCCGCCGAGTGCCACGAGTTTGTGGTCCGGGCTGATGTCGGCCGCGAGGACGATGTCGGCCTCGTCGCCGATCTCGGTCACGCGCTTGCCGGTGGTCACGTCCCAGATCACGACGCGGCCGGCAGACGCGCCGCGCCCCCCGCCGGCCAGCAGCCACTTCCCGTTGCGGCTGAACTTCAACACGTGCGCGACGCGCTCCGGGAACGCGAGCGTGCCGATCAGCTTGAGCGTGTCGGTGTTGTACAGCAGGACGCGTTCGTGCCCGGCGACGGCGAGAACCGGCGCCCACGGACTTGCGGCCATCGCGGTGACCGGGTGCGCGCGCTCGGTCTTCGCGAGCTTCACCGCGGGCAACTCGCCCGGCATCGGCAGCGGGCCGTCCGGCTTACCCTTCGTGACCGCGACCGGGTCGATGTCCACCTTGCGGCCCGCGGTCTTCGCCGCGCCGACGGCGGTTTCGGGCGCGCCACCCTCGATCCACTTCTTGAGCGTGGCGAGTTCGGCGTCCGAAATCTTCGGCCCCTTCGGGGGCATCTTCGGTTCCAACTCGTGCGAGGTGACGCCGTAGAGCGAACTCTGTCCGACGTTGCCGGGCTTCACCGCCGCGCCGCTGGAGCCGCCGACCATCAGCGCCTGGTACGTGGACACGTCCAGGTCGGACGACGCTTTATCGGCGTTGTGGCAGTTCAGGCAGTGCTTGCGCAGGATCGGCTGAACGTGATCCTTATACGTGACCGCCGCGGCCTTCGGGTCAACCTTCGGCGCATCAGTTTTTGGGGGCTGAGCGTGCGCGAAGCCGAAGGCGACGAGCGACAGCGTGAGCAAGCAGAGGATGCGCGTCGGCATGGTGGTAGGTGGGTTGGGAGTTCGAGGGGCGGTTCCAAGAACCCAGGG
>CANLGS010000443.1 GCA_947490035.1 Gemmataceae bacterium | reverse complement strand
TTGTCTCCTTGTCTCCTTGTCTCCTTGTCTCCTTGTCTCCTTGTCTCCTTGTCTCCCCTTCTCCTTGTCTCTTGTCTCCCTTCTCTTCGACAAAGCCCTATCTTGAACTCCCCGCGCCCCCTGGCGCGGGGAGTTCGCATTCCACGGAGCCGCCATGCACAGCGGAAGCGCGACCGATTCGGCCGGACCGAGCAAGGCGGTGCCGGGCGCCGGGTGGGCACTCGCGCTGCTCATCGGCATCAACCTGTTCAACTACATCGACCGCCAAATCCTCTCGGCCGCGCTCCCCAAGATCAAGCGGGACCCGACCATCTTCCCGGCCGACGCGACGTGGGTGAACGCCAAACTCGGCGCGCTGACGACCGCGTTCATGGTCGCGTACATGTGCCTGTCGCCGGTGTTCGGTCGGTTCGGCGACAAGCTCTCGCGGTGGCTCCTGGTCGGCGTCGCGGTGATCGCCTGGAGCCTCGCGACCGGCGGCACCGGACTCGCGACCGGTTACCTGCTCTTGTTCTTCACGCGCTGCCTGGTCGGGGTGGGCGAAGCGGCCTACGGTCCGGTCGCGCCCGCGATGCTCTCCGACATGTACCCGGTGGACCACCGCGGGCGGGTGATGGCGTGGTTCTACGTCGCGATCCCGGTCGGCAGCGCTCTGGGGTTCGTGATCGGATCGAAGGTGGCGGAAACGTCGCTCGGCTGGCGCGGCGCGTTCTACCTCGCGGTGATTCCGGGCCTCGCGCTCGGCGTGCTGTGTTTCTTCATGAAGGAAACGCCGCGACACGCGGCGAACGCGGCTCGCGCGTCCGCGCCCCAGGTGAGCTATTGGGATGTGCTGAAGGAGTTGAAGCTCAACCGCTCGTTCGTGCTGTGCTGCGCCGGGATGACGGCGTCCACGTTCGTGCTGGGCGGCGTGGCGACCGTAATGCAGCTCTATGTTTTCGAGCGCGAAGCCAGGTTCACGTTCGACGAGAAGGCGATTAATCGGTTGCGCACCGAAGACCGGTTCCGCCGCTCGGACGGCACGCCGCTGGTCCCGGAGGCGGTCGTGAACAAACTCGCCGCGGCGACCGGGCCGGACGTGCTGACGCTCGCGCAGGCCGAGGCGCGACTCAAGGGCGAAGCCGACAAGCCCGGCGTGTTGACCAAGGAGGAGTTCGCCGCGCACCAGGGTGAAATCTTCGACGCCAGCCCGGCGCCGGGCTACGTGACCAACGACGACATCGGGCTGTACATCGGCGCGATCGTGGTCGTGTCAGGTTTGGTTGCGACGATCCTGGGCGGAATCCTCGGCGACTACTTGCGGAAGCGCGGGGTGAAGGGGGCGTACTTCCAGGTCGCCGGGTGGGGGATGATCGTCGCGTTCCCGTTCTTCCTGGGGATGCTGTTCGTCCCGTTCCCGCTGGCGTGGGGCATGCTGTTCGTGGCCGTGTTCTTCCTGTTCTTCAACACCGGGCCGGCGAACACTATCCTGGCGAACGTGACCCGCTCCGAAATTCGGGCCACCGCGTTCGCCATCAACATCCTCGTCATTCACGCACTCGGCGACGCGATCTCGCCGCTCATCATCGGCTTCGTGTCCGACCTGTCGAGTCTGCACACGGCGTTCGTCGGCGTGTCGCTGATGATCCCGGTCAGTGGGGTGTTGTGGATCTGGGGCGCGAAGCACCTCGACGCGGACACCGCGAAGGCCGACGCCCCGGCTACTTCTTCGTCACCTGCCACACAATGAACCCGGCGTAGGCGGCGAGGAGCAGCGCGCCCTCCCACCGCGGCACCCGGAACCCGTTCACCAGCGGCGGCACGAGCAGCAGCGAGAACACCGCCATCGCCGGGATTTCGTTCAGGATCACGCGTTCCGTAATCACGAGCGGTTCCACCAGCGCGACCACCCCGACGACCAGCAACGGGTTGAACAGCATCGACCCGACGACGACCCCGAGGACGAGGTCGGACCGGCCGCGGCGCGCCGCGAGTACCGCCGCGACCGCCGCGGGCAGCGACGCGCCGAACGCCACCACGGTCGCGCCCGTCACGAAGGTGCCCGTGTGCAGCGCGACGGTCACTTCGATAATCTTCGCGCTTGCAAGCATCGCGCCGCCGACCAGCGCCGCGGCGCCCAAGATCGCGAGAAGGACCGCGAGCCACACCGGGAACCGCTCCGGCACCCACGCCGCGAATTCTGCCTTCCCCGCGTCCGGCTCTCTCCGGGCCGCGCGAACCAACAGTACGACCGCGACCGCGAACGCCGCGAGCAGGATGCCGCCGTCCACGCGCGAGATGATTTTGTCGGCCGCGAGGAACCAGAACAGCAGCGTGGCGCCGCCCGCGAGCGCGAGCGCTGTGGAGAACAGCTTCGCCGTCGCCGCGACCGGGCGCACGAGCGCCGCGAAGCCAAGCACCAGCCCGATGCTCGCGATGTTGCTTCCGACGACGTTTCCGAGAACGGTCCCCGTGAGCAGTCGCGTGACGGTGCGGTTCCGATCCGTTTCGGGCGCGGGCGGCGCGCGGAGTACGGTCGCGAGGTCGAACGCGAGGCCCGCGACGCACGGCCCGAAGCCGACCGCGACGACCCCGACCGCGAACGCGCCGCGCCCGGTCGCCCGGTCGAGCCGGGCCGCGCCGACCACCAGGCACCCCGCGCCAACCGCGAGCAGCAGCAACCCAGCCACGAATAGCACAACGTGTTCCGACATGGATGACCCTTCAGCAAGGCGAGCGGGGGGCGTCAGCCCCCTGATGCTTTCCACAGTTACTCGCTTGGCAAAGCATCAGGGGGCTGACGCCCCCCGCTCGCCAAGAACCCAACAGAGCATCTATAGGTGAGAGTGCGTGCGGGCACCTTCAGTTCCGCTCCGCCCGCGCTACTCTTCCGGCCGCCATCGGTTATCATGGGTCAACGACGGCGGGAGGAATTCCGATGGCGATCTTCGACGGGCGGCTGATCGGACCGAACGAGGGCGAGCTGGCGCGCGCCCTCGGCAAGGCGATGCGGGCCGCGAACCGCGAGAACGGCTCCGAGCAGAACCGGATGTCGCGCGACGCGGCGTTCTGGGAGCGGTTCGCGCAGGACGTGCTGCGCAGCGGGCCGGAGGGCCGGCGGCGGTCGTGCAAGGGCGGGCGCGCGGTGCCCGAGGTTATCGCCGGGTGGTGGACCGACCCGGCCGGGCGCAAGCACGTGCGCGTCATCGGCCGCACGCGGCGCCAGCACGCGCGGCTGCGCGGCGAGGTCGAACTGCGCGGGCTGCCGCCGTGGTGGCACATGTACCCGGAGGCGGTACTCGGCGTGCGCGGCAAGAAGGACGGCGAGCGGTACATCGCCGTGTGCCGGTGCGGGGCGATCGGCACGCCGGAGTCGCTCGGCTGGATGGGCGACACGTGCGGCCCGTGCTTCGACCGCAAGGCCGACGGCGGCGTCGTCGCCGGCGGGTTCGGGCAGTTCGGCGGGTGGGCCGCGCACCTGGCGCGGTTCGGCTTCACCCCGGACGGCCACCTGATCGGGCCGAGTTTGTCCGGGGCGTTCCGGACGGTAGACCGCGCCGACGGGACCGCCGCGACCGGGCGGCGGAAGATCGCCAACCAGGTGTCCGCGATGGCGACCGACGCGGGCGGCACCGTGATCGCACTGCACGACGGCGCCGTGTACCGGTGGCGCGCCGGCGCCGCCGACGTCGAACCGGTGCTGCACAGCCGGCGCGTGTGGGGCCGCGTGTCGCTCGCGCCGGACGGCTCGCGCCTCACGCTGCTGTCGTACCAGCAGGTGTACACCGCCGACCTCACCGCCGACCGGCCGCAGTACACCCGGCACGACGCGCTGCAAGGGTTCAACGTCCTGCGGTACACGCCCGACGGCTCGCGCCTGCTGGGCACCGCGTTCAACGGCGACATCAAGGCGGTGGACGCGGCCCGCGGCACCTCCGCGACGGTCCGCGCCGACGCCTTCACGGACCTGACGGCCGGGTTCGCCCCGCCGAGCGAGTTCGTGCTGTCGCCCGACGGGTCGGTGGCGCTGGTCCGGCGGCAGTCGTACTCCCCGTTCCGCGCCGTGATCCGGCACGTCCCGCTGGCCGGCGGCCCGACGGTCGATCTGCGCGTCCCCGACTGGCACCAGCCGACGACCCTGGCGTACAGCCCGGACGGGCGGCACGCGGTCACGGCCGAGACCGAGAGCGGGTGGGTCGGGTTCTGGGACGTGTCGGACGGGAAGTCGCTGGGGTTCGTGCGCGCGGTTCTGGAAGATCAGGTGTGGCGCGGCGGCCAGGTCGAGTTCTCCCCCGACGGCCGCGCGGTGGCGGTGTCGTACAGCACCGGGCACCACGAACACGGCTCGACGATCGCGGTGTGGCCGTGGCCGGAGGTGATGACCGCCGCCGGGTTTTGACGCGCGGGGCTACAGAGGTTTGTAAACTTTCAAACGAGCCGCAACACCTCATCAAGTGTTCCGACCCAGAATGCCAAATCACACGGGCGTAACCGGTCGGGCTCTCTGGATGAAGTCGTGTCCTGACAAGGACATGGGCAGATCGACGGTGACGAAACAGCCTTCCTGGCGGAGAACATGGGTAACCACACCAACATGCTCGTCCAACCAGGAAGGCCGGGAGTCATGATCG
>CANLGS010000442.1 GCA_947490035.1 Gemmataceae bacterium | reverse complement strand
GGTCGGTGGGCGCCTCCATGTCCGGCACCGGCACGGACACGGACAGCACGCCCGCGTCGTTCACCCAGTGCCGCGGCAGCGGGTCTTCGGTGAGCGACACGAGCACGTCGATGCCGTTGCGGCGGAGCCAGCGGAGGTCTTCCGCGGACCGCGGCAGTGCCATGCCCGCGAGGCGCGGCTGATCGACCCAGGAGAAGCCCGGCGGCATCGGACACCAGAATCGGGGGTGGCGGATCGGGCGCGCGCCCGTCCGTCACACGATACACGATCCGCCGCCAGTCGGCACCGGATTCCGGCGTCAGGTAGCGCCTCCGTTTGTGGTGGGGGCGTTTCCGCCCAATGGCACTTAATATGATACCAGTTAGCGCTTCATAGTCTCCGCGTGTTCGTTTGAGGGTCCGCGATGTCCACTCCCACGACGAGTGTGAAGGAGTTGGTGCTGGGCGTGTTGGCGTACAACCTGGTGAACCAGGTTCGTCGTTCGGCCGCGGCACGGGCGGGCGTGGAACCGCGTCGGCTCGGTTTCGCGGGCGTATGGAGTTTGGTCAAGGCGTTGTCGCGTGCGATGGCTGAGGGCTCTTCGGACGAGGACTGGGAACGCCGGTTCGAGCAACTGTTGGGTTGGGCGGCTCAGCGGAAATTGCCACGACGAGCGACCCCACGCAGTTACCCACGCACCATCATCCCCAAACGATCGCGCTGCCCGAAACGCAAACCAACACCAATATCCAAACCAGCTTAATATTACGTGCCATTGGGCGGGACGCCCGCGCTCCGCGGAGAAAACCTACGCCGCCTTCTTCGCGTAGTGGTCGAGACGAGTGTTACCCCCAAGCGCGGCGAACACCTTCCGAATCTGGGCGAAGCCGTCGCGGAGGAGGAACCCGGAGTCGCGGCCGAAGCTCTTCGCGCCGAGAACCAAGTAGTTCGGCTCGTGCGTTTCCGGTGCGCCGGTCGGTTCGGCCACGCGCAGCCCGTCACTGATGCGCAGGTCGGCGCGGTAACCGACGCAGGCGATCACTCGCTCGACATCCCACGACACCGGCTTGCCATTGCTGCGACCCGCGACGCGAAATCCCTTGTCCGGCCCGTGCGAAATCACTTCGTCGAGAACCGTTTGCGGGTGGAACTCCAGGTTGCCGTCGCAGCGCGTCGCGAGCGAGTTCGCTTTGGTCGCGAGCCGGTCGCGCTCTTTGAGTGGGTCGGCAGCGATTCGAGGTAAGGGTTGCCCGCGCGGGCCGCGCGTCAGCCAGAACACCCACGTGTCGTTCGCCTCTTCCGCGAGCGTCGCAAGTGCGCAGATGGTGGCCGCGGCGGAATAGCCATCGCCTACCAAGACAATGCTCTTGCCCGCGTAATGCGCCCGTTTCTCGCCGAGGATGTCTTCGAGTCCCCACGCGACCTGCGCCCGCGCCGCAAGCTCGCCCACGGCGGGGATGTTCCCGTCGCCGAGGCGGTGCGGCGTGATGTACGTGCCGGTGCAGTCGAGCACCACGTCGGCGGTTTCGATGCGCTCCTTGCCCGCGCCGTCACGCACGAGCAACCGGAACGGGAGGCGGTCGGCCGCGTCGGACTTCTTCACGCTCGCCGCGCGCCCGACTTGCAGCACGGCCGCTTCGAGGTTGAGCGATTCGAGGAGTGTTTCGGATTCCGCGAGCGGCAGCAGGTAGGCGTCGATGAACTCGCGCCCGGTGAGCAGGTCGGCTTCCGCGGGGATCGAGCGCGAGCCTTTCTCGCGCCGCACTTCGGCCAGACCGAGCGGCGTGGTGTTCATGCCGAATGGCGTGAACATCTTCGCGTGTCCCCATCTTCGCAGGTGTTCGCCGACCGGTCCGCGATCGAACACGCTGACCACGCACCCGCACGCCTTCGCGTAGAGGGCGGCTTCGATGCCGATCGGACCCGCGCCGATGACCGCGACGCGGAGGGGGTTGGGTTTGAGCATGGGTGTCTCTTGAGAGTAGTCATCACGCTCCGCGTGATGTCGCCCTCGCGTGTGCTTCGAGCGAAACGTTATCGGTTACCGCATCGCGGACATCACGCGGAGCGTGATGACTACTCTCAAGAGGCTACACTGCGGCCGGTTCCGGCTGCAACGTGAGTCGCCCACGGAGCGATTCGCAAGCGGCGTTCAGCCACTCCGCCGGGGGCAGTCCGTAGGGGCGAAACTTTTCTGGCCGCTCCTGTTCGTCCTGAAGGTACAGCGCGCGGTGCCGGCCGAGTTTCGACGCGGTCGGTGCGTCCATCAGCGTGCTGGAATCGGTCGCGCTCATCTGGAACAGCACGCGCATCGCGAACTCGCGCAACAGCGGCCGGTCGAACGCGCGGTTCAGGTTCACCAGCGAGTCGCACCACACGACCGCGTGGACGCCGCTCAGCGGACCGTCCTTGAGGATTGTGGCGAGCCGTTCGGCCGGCGACGGCTCGCGTTCGCTCTTCCTGCCGAAGCTGTAGTCGTCGTCGGACTTGCGGAGTTCGCGGAAGCGGTGAACGCCGAAGATGAACAGGAATCGCGGCACGCGCTCGGCTTCGCCCTTCTGCCGGCGCTCGATTTCGCCTGTGAGTTCCGCGAGCGCCGCGGGCAAGCCGGCGCGGTTCGGCGCGGTCGCGTGCGGTAGTTTCTCCGCGAGCTTGCGGAGGTACTCGGCTTCGTCCGCGTCGTCCGGCGTGCCGTCGAGGATGGTGAAGAGGGGAGACAACCCCTCCCCAACCCCTCCCCTAAGAAGGGAGGGGCTTAAGACCGAAGACGCCACAGCGTCTTCTGGTTCTGCTCCCCCTCCCTTCTTAGGGGAGGGGGCCGGGGGGAGAGGTTCTTCCACCTGCGCCGCGAGGCTCACCAGCGAAGACACGAACAGCGCGCGGGCGGCGTCTTCGCTCTGTCCGACCATGAGCAGGTTCGCGCCGCCGTTCGCGCGGAACAGCGCGGCCGTCGGTTCCTTGATCGCGACCGGATCGCCGAGCCACGCGGCCGGAACCTTCACCGTCGCGGCGCTGCTGAGTTGCTTCGCAAGTTGCGTGTTGTTCGCGAGCGCCGCTGAGGTGTTCCCGCTGAACACCAGGGGCGCCGGCCAGCGGTCGCCGGCGCGGGTGTGCAGGTCTTCGAGTACCTGCTCGCGCTTCTCCTCCGCGAGCCACACCACCTGGAACGGGTCGTTGCCTTCGACCAACCCATTCTGGTCGTTGTAGATCGCCTCGCCGGGGCGCGACAGCAGCCGCGCTGCGGTGTTGTCCTTGCTCAGAATCAGTTGCGCGTCCGCGTCGGAACACTGGAGCGCGACGCGCACCGCCATCTGGTCGATGGTGCTGCGCGCGAGCGAGTACGCCCCGCCGAGCGTTTGCGAGCCGAGCAGCACGTGAAGCCCGAACGCGCGACCCTGCCGCACCAACCGGTCGAGGAGCAGCGAGGCTTCTTGCGCCAACTTGTCGTCCTCAGTGAAGAACGCCTGGAACTCGTCGATCACGAGCAGGATGCGCGGCGTGCGCTCGTCCGACTTGGTGAGGCGGTAGCCCGCGAGGTCGTTCACGCCGGCGTCGCGGAACTTCTCGCCGCGCTCGCGGAGGATACCGTCGAGCCGCTGAAGCACGCTCAACCCGAACTCGCGTTCGCTCTGGATGGCGACGACCCGCGCGTGCGGCAAGCGGTAAGTGGCGTACCACTGGAACTCGACGCCTTCCTTGAAGTCGATGAGGTACAGTTCCGCTTCGTCCGGGCTGTACATGAGCGCGATGTTGGTGATGAGCGCGTGCAGCAGCGTGGACTTACCGGAGCCGGTCTTGCCCGCGATGACCGCGTGCTGCGCGGTGCCGCGACCGAGTACGAACATCTGCTTTCGCGTTGCCCCGGCGCGGCCGACGGCCACCTCGAAGCCCTTCGCGGCGCTGCTGGTCCACACGTCCGCGGGCTTCGGTGCGATGTACTCGAACGGCACCTCCACGCGGGCCGCCTCCTTGCTCCCCTTGCCGACGCGCTGCACGATTGTGGCAATGGTCGCGGGCGCGGGGGCCGCGTCGAGCGTCGGCGGAAACGGCGCGAGAACCGCGTCCTTTGGCGTGAACTTCCCTTCCTTCCAGACGAGCGTGTAGCTCGCGGCTTCGAGGTCGGCGATGTTGAAGTCGCGCGGCATCGTGGCGCGTGTGTCAGCCGTAACGAGTACGCACACGCCGCACGACGGGCCGCTGTTCGCGAGGCTGACGAGCCGCTTCGCGGCCTCCGGCGTGAAGTTGGTCGGGAAGTTCGCGACCACCAGCACGCGGTACGGTTCGGCCACTTCGCCGGCCGCGCGGTTGTACTCCTCGATGCTCTTGTACTGGTTGCGCAGGTACTTCTGAATGACGCTTGCGGTGTGGTCGGTGAGGTCCGCGAGCCGCTGTTCGATGTCGCGCGCCTCGGTCCAGATTTGCGACGTGATAAGCTTCTCGTCGTAGTCGGCGAGGTGCATGAACGCGCCGAAGTTGTCGCCGAGGCTGACCGGATCGACGATGGTGAAACGCACCTTGCCCGGCGGCAGCCCGGTGAGGAAGCGGAGCATCATCGCTTGCAGTGCCGACACGCCCGCGGCGCGGCCCTCGTCGCGGCAGCGGAGCAGCACCGAGCAGCGGTCGGGGAACGGGAG
>CANLGS010000441.1 GCA_947490035.1 Gemmataceae bacterium | reverse complement strand
CTCGAATGGCGCATTGAACCCGGCATCGTCACGGCGAAGCAAGAGATCGGCTACATCGAGACGCAGAAGGCCACGTCCGGGCTGTACGCACCGGTCGCGGGGCGCGTCGTGCGGTTCAACGCCGCGCTGCTGGACGACCCCGGTACGATCAACCTCGACGGCTACGGCCGCGGCTGGCTGTTTGAACTCGCCTGCGACCTTACTGACACGCTCGACGCGACCGCCTATTTCGCGCACCTCGAAGCCGGGTGGGAGCAGACGCAACGGGTCATCAAGGGACAAATCAACGCGAGCGGCGACTGATCGGTGGTACAATCCCGACTGGCTGTTGTGTCTCAACAGGAGGGAATGCCGTGCGATTCTCTGAAATGGCCGCGGAAGTCATCCGACTCGCGGACGCCCGCCTCGCCTACTGGGATACGGAACTCCCGAAGGTGTACCCCGACTACCCCATCATCCGCCCGAACGACCCGCCCACCCCGGTGCCGCCCGAAGACGGGATGTTGCGGCAGTTCCTGCCCGACCTCGACCCCGATGTCATCTACAAACTGTTCCTGACGATGAACCTGGGCCGAGACTACTTCGCGCCGATCCAACTGGAGGAGCGTTACGCCGAAACGAAGGCGAATTTCCCGGATGTCAAGGTCGCGGTCGCGCTGCTGGCCGGTAAGGTCATGCTCGGCAAATATCTGCGCAATGGACTGGCGCTGCTCAGCCAAGTCGGGGTCGATCTGGATCAGGCATCCCTCGAACCCGCGGGCAACCCGCAATAGGTGCTTGGTGCCGTCAAACGCCTTCACCACTACCCTCGACCAGATGCTCCGAGACGCTGTGGCGTTGATCGATACTTACGACCGCCTCGTGGCTCTCGTCCCTCCTCCGCAAGATGAGTTGGACGCGGTCACGCGAGCGGTCGTGGTAGCCTGCCTGTCGGCGTGGGAGGCGTTCGTTGAAGAGTTGGTCATCGAAGCGGTCGAAGCCCTGCGTCCACCCGTCGGCCCGCTCGGATCGTGGCCGTCGCACAAGGCAACCGTTCTGGGCGAAACCAAGCGGTTCAACACCCCCAACCCCGAGAACGTCAAGACGCTGCTGTCCCTCACCCTCGGACTGCCGGACTTGACACAAGGGTGGTCGTGGCTCGGCTACACGACGGCGGTGGCCGTCCAAGATTTGACGAACGCCATGCGGCTCAGAAACCAGATCGCACACGGAGTCAATCCTCGCCCGACTGTCTCGTACCAGTACGCCAGCCGGCTCCTCGATTTCTTCCGAGAGTTGGGGTTAGCCACGGACCAAACCGTTCGCGCACATCTGGTCAACGCTCTCGCGGTACCCGCTCCGTGGCCGCCGTAAGCCGCGACTGAGTGGCCGTTCGGGGTAAGGGTCGCGCGGTCGTGCCGCTGTAATAAATGGCGCGCCTGCGGCTTGAGTCAGTTGTTACCTCCCCGACGGGATGGTAACATCGAACCCGAACCACTCGACCGGACGGGCGCATATGAAGCCATCAGCCGTGTTGCTAATCGACCTCGAGAACTTCGTCCTCAGCCGCTTCGACCACTTCAACGACGAGAGCATCCGCAGCGAGGACCGGCCGTCGTTCACCGAGGATTTGAAGAACCTCGTGCGCTACGCCCAGCGCATGGCCGGGCTGCCGCTCGCGGTGCGGCGCGCGTACGCGGACTTTGAATCCCTCCGCGTGGACCCGCAAGACCTCATGCGCCAGGGCGTCGAACCGGTGCAGGTGTTCCGCCTGTCCGGGAAGTCGGCGAACAAGAACGCCGCCGACATGAAGCTGGCGATGGACGCGGTGTCGCTGCTCAGTTCCGGCGGGCAGTTCGAGCACTTCGTCCTCGTCTCCGGCGACGCCGACTTCATCCCGGTCATCCTCGAACTGAAGCGCCGCGGGCACACGGTCTCCGTGATCGCGGTCACCGGCGCGACGAACGAGTTGATCCAGCGGTTCGTCGATAGCTTCGAGTTGTTCGAGAACCTCGTCGCCGCGGAAGCGACGAAGCCCCGCGTGCGCGTCGGAACGCCGGACGAACTGGCGCGCGTCGGGGTCGCGGTTCGCCGGCTGCTCGGCCGCACGCGGCCCATCCGCTTCAACGTGGTTCAGCCCATGCTGTCGCGCGAGCTGGGGTACACGTTCGACTCCGCCGCGTTCGGTTGCGACAGCGCCGGCGAGTTCGTCCGCAAGAACTGCACCGCGCTCGGGATCGTCGTCCGCGGCACCCACAACGAGCAGGAGATCGACCTGCCGGGCGCGCCCGTCCCGAGCGCCAACGGCAGCGGCGGCTCGAAGAACGTGCCGCGACAGGCGCCGCGCAGTGCGCCGCCGCCTGTGTTTGAACCGCACACCCCCGCTCACTACAAGCACCTGCTCGCAAGCGGCCGTGCCGACGCGAACGAGGCCCGCGTGCTGACCATCCCGTGGGCGTCGCTCGTGTGGGTGTGCGACATGGTGATTCCCGCGCTCACGCCCCCGGACGGCGGACCCGCGAACTCGGTGGAACTCCTCGGCCGCCTCCACACCGCCGCCCGCGCCGTGGGCGCGCCGGAACTCGTGGGTCACGTCGGGTTGTTCCACCCGGTCGTGCGCTCCGCGCTGACGGCGTCACCCGACAGCGTGTACTCGCTCCCCAACGGCGCGGACGGCGACGAACTCCGGCGGCGGGCGCTCCGCTACGTCCTCTTCGTCCTGAACCTGCGGCTGTCCGAGAACAAGGTCGAAGGCCCGCTCCGACCGGAGTCGGTGGTCGCGCTGTTCGACCCCGGACCCGACATCGAGCGCGCCACGGCGGAAATACTGGCCGCGCTCGCGGACGCGAGCGCGGAGCCGGCCACTCCGCCCGCGCCGGTCGCGAGCGCGAAGCCGGCGCCGCGCGCCGACGACAACCACGTCCACACCACGGACGGCTACCGCCGGTTGCTCCAGAAGGGCGGGCCGAAGGGCAGCGGCGAGACCGAACACATGCGCGTCCAGCCGGCGCCGTGGCCGTCGGTCGCGCGCGTCTGCGCGGACGCGTTCGCCGCACTCTCCCCGCCCGGCGCCGCCCCGATGCAGCGCGGACAGTTTCTGGAACGACTGTACGCGGCCGAGAAGGAGATGTGCGTCGAGAACTACCGGTCGCACGTGCGGCGTGCATTCGCGCTGCTCGGCCTCTCGCACGCGATTCTGGAAGAGAACGACCGCGTCACGCTCCACCCGGAGGTCGCGGAGCCGGGCGACATCCGCTGGGCGGTGCTGGGCATCATGCTCAAACTGGTCGCGATCCGGCTGGAAGAAAAGGGCGTCGCGGAACCGGTCCGGCCGGACGTGTTCGTTGCGGCAATCGAGGCCGGGCCGTTCACCGACGAGATGCTGCCCGAGATCGCCCGCGCCGTGCAGGGCATGTACCAGGCGGCCGACGAAGCCACACCGGAACCGGAGCAGGAACCGGTGACCGCGGAACTCGTGCCGCACGCCGACTTGCAACTCGAAGTCGCCACCGATTACGTGAACGAACCGGTCCCCGTGGTTGACGCGGCCCACGCGAGCGCGGCCGAACCGCCCGCGGCCCGCGGCGCGGACCCCTCGGACTGGGATCCGTTCGCCTTCGACGGCGCGCTACCGGTGACCTCGCCTGGGTTCCTTCCGCGCGTCGAGGAGTCCTCGCCTGCGTCGGGCGTCGATGTCGCGGCGATCACGAGCGCGGCGGTCGCGGCCGTCATCGAACCGGCCGTGCAAGTGCTTCCCGTCGCGGAAAGCACCGCCCCACCGGGAATCGCGCCGCTCGACCTGCCGGAATCGGAACTCGTCGTGTTCGCGCCGGCGCTGGACGTTCCACCGGCCCGGCCGGACGACGAACTGCCGCTCGAGGCGCCCGTCGAGGAGTGGCTGACCGACGACGATTCGATCTTCTCGGAGCCTGAGATCGGCCCGGTGCGCCTCACCGAACGGCTCACCGGCTCCTCGGCCCGGCTCGGCGCGCCACCGCCGCTGTCGGTGCAACCCTACGCGGACGACGACGCGCTGTTCTCCGACCCGAACGACATCGAGCGGATCACCGAGCGCCTCACCGGGTCGTCCACACGGCTGGCGCAGCGGTTGCCGTCCGCTGAAAAGCGCGCCGCCCTTTCTAAGATGACCTCCCCGCCGCTGCCGCCCCCGGCCGTTCAACCGCCGCCCCCGCCACCGGAGTCCGCATGAGTCGCTCGCGCATCACCGTTGTTCTTTCGCAGGCGCCGGGCAAGCACCCTGCAAAGCGGGCGCTCGAAGAGAGCGTCGTCGCCGCGCTGCTGCTCGAACCGGACCTGGAAGTCTCGGTCGTCCCTAACCTGTACGACCTCGGCCCCGACCACACCGGGCGATTGTTCCTCGGCGCGGTCAAATCTGACATGGTCGTGCTGTCGTGGATCTACCCGCGCGCCGCGTTCTGGCTGCTCGACCGCGACGGCATCAAGGGACACTTCGGCGAAACCCAACTGAAGCCGCCCGCGGACGACGAAGAGGACGCCGAGAGCGACACGCCGGTTGAGAAGCCGGAAGCGATCGGCCCGGCGGGAACGATCCCCGACCGGCACATCTACACGCTCGACTTGCGCGATTCCAACAAGCACGAGGCTTACGTCGCGG
>CANLGS010000440.1 GCA_947490035.1 Gemmataceae bacterium | reverse complement strand
TCCGGGCTGGTCACGGACCTCGACCAGCGCGGCATGCTGGACAACACACTCATCGTGGTGAACAGCGAGTTCGGGCGCACGCCGAAGGTGAACGCGGGCGGGGGCCGCGACCACTGGCCGCGCGTGTTCAGTGTGGTAATGGCCGGCGGCGGCGTGAAGCGCGGCCAAGTGTACGGAGCCAGCGACGCGCTCGCGGCGGAGCCGGCGAAGAACGCGCTGGGTGTCGAGGACTACGCGCACACGCTGTACCACCTGCTCGGCATCGACGCGAAGAAGGATCTGATGTCGCCGGGCAACCGTCCGCAGCAGATCGTCATGAACGGCAAGGTCGTGAAGGCACTGCTGGCGTAACGGCGGAAGAGTGTTCACCGCGGAGAACGCAGAGAAGACCACAACAGGAGTTTTCAACGATGATCGTCCGCGTCTTGTTTTCTCTCTGCGTTCTCTGCGTTCTCCGCGGTGAATCCTCTTCCGCCCCTCCCGCGATCGAAGGCATCGCGCCGGGCGTCGGGCAGCGCGGTACAGAGTTCACGCTCACCATCACGGGCGCGCGGCTGACCGACCCACAAGAACTGATGCTCTATACGCTCGGCGGCGTGGCCTGCACGAACCTGACCGCGAAGAGTGAGAACGAAGTCACCGCGACGATGAAGGCCGCTGCCGACTGCAAGCTCGGCGAGTACGCGTTCCGGCTTCGCACGAAGAGCGGGGCGTCCGAGGTCCGCACGTTCCGCATCACGCCGTTCCCGGTCGTACTCGAAAAGGAACCAAACGACGACGCGAAGCAGGCGCAAGCGGTGCCCGTGAACGTGAGCGTCGCGGGCGTGGTCGAAACGGGCGGCGTCGATCACTTCGCGCTCACGCTCAAGAAAGGCCAGCGCCTGGCCGCGGAAGTGGAGGGCGTGCGGCTCGGTGGCGAGTTGAACGACACCGCAGTCACCGTGTTCGGGCCCGACGGCAAGCAACTCGCGGCGGCCGACGACACCCCGCTGTTCCGCCAAGACCCGTTCGTCACCGTCGTCGCGCCGACAGATGGCGTCTACGTGATCGAAGTGCGCGAGACGAACTCCGGCGGCGGGGACAACCACCGCTATGTGCTGCACGTTGGCACATTCACGCGCCCCGCCGCGGTGTTCCCGGCCGGCGGGCAAGCCGGCACCGAGGTCGCGGTGAAATTGCTCGGCGACGCGACCGGCGAGCGCATGATGAGCGTGAAGCTTCCGGCTGCGGGCAAGCCGTTCCAGTTGTATCCGAGTGACGATGGCGGCGCGGCCCCGACGCCCAACCCGTTCCGCGTGTCGGCGTTTCCGAACGTCAACGAGGTCGAGCCGAACGACACCCCGAAGCAGGCGAACACGGCGGTTCAGTGGCCGGTCGCGTTCAACGGGATCGTCGAGAAACCCGGCGACGCGGACCACTTCCGGTTCCGCGCCAAGCAGGGCGACACGATCGACGTGCAGGCGTTCGCGTTCCGCATCGGCTCGCCCGCCGACACGGTCGTCGCGGTGCTCGATTCACAGGGCGAGCTGGTCGCGGCTAACGACGACGACGAGACGCACGACAGCCGGCTTCAGGTCAACATCCCGGCTGACGGCGAGTACTTCGTCCGTGTGACCGACAAGCGGAAGCAGGGCGGCCCGGCGTTCATCTACCGCGTCGAACTGGACGCGCCGAAGACCGGCCTCGCGGTGTTCCTGCCGGAGCGCACCCGCAAGACACAGGACCGGCACGTTATCACGATACCGCGCGGCAACCGTGTGACCGCGTTTCTCGCGGTCCGGCGCGACGGGTTTGAAGGCCCGGTTACGATCACTTCAAGCGAACTGCCGAGCGGTGTGAAGGTGGGATTGAGCGCGATCCCGGAGAACGAATACCTCCTGCCGCTCGTGTTCGAGGCCGCGACCGACGCGCCGCTCGGCGGGCGTTTGATCGAACTCACGGGAAAGGGCGGTGACGCGAAGGCAAATGTCGTCGGCGGGTTCACGCAGGAGGTCGTACTCGTTCGCGGGCCGGGCGATTCGGCGCTGCACGCGGTCACGCTCGCGAAGCTCGCGGTGGTCGTCGTGGACGAGTCGCCGCTAAGTGTCAGCGTGGTCCCGCCGGCCGCGCCGCTCGCCGCCGACGGCACGCTCGATGTGACCGTTCGCATCATTCGCGGGAAGGACTTCGCGGAGCCGGTCGAAGTGTCGTTCCCGTGCCTCCCGCCGGGAGTGGAAGTTCCTACCACGGTCGTCATTCCCGCCGACAAGACCGAAGCGGTCGTCACGCTCGTCGCGAGCAAGGACGCCGATCTCGGCGATTGGAAGCTGATCGCGGAGGCGACCGTCGCGCGACCGGGACGCGCGACGCGCGACCCGTTCGCCAGCTTGCCGATGGGCGTGGGTGGCGGTCGTCGGCCGCGCAAGTCGGTCGAAGGCATTACGCCGGTCGCGTCGGAGTTGCTCCCGGTGGAGCTACGCGAACCGCCGCTGAAGGGCGCGTTCGCGCCGTCCGCGTGCGAGCAAGGCAAGACGGTGAAGGTGGTGTGCAAGTTCGACGGCACGCTGCCGGGAACCTTCACCGCGGAGCTACGCGGCCTTCCACCGCGTGCGACCGCGAAACCGGTCGAGGTGAAGGGCGACGTCAAGCAGGTCGAATTCATCGTGACGGTTGATCCCACCACCCCGCCGGGCGCACACCAGTCGCTGGTGTGCGAGCTGGCCGGCACCGTCGGCGGGCAGAAGGTCGTCTATCGTGTCGGCCGCGACGGGTCGCTGAAGGTGGACGCGCCCGGCGCGGTGAAGACCGACGCCACCGGCAAGCCGCTCAGCCCGCTCGACGCGCTGCGATTGGAACAGAAGAAGCCGTAATTCATGAGCCTGGTCTTTACTTTCGTGGCACAGGCCTCGGCCTGTGTCAGCGAAACACAACGAAGCAACTGAGGATTCCCAATATGCGTTTCGCGCTGATCGCTGCTGTCCTGTTCGCCATCGCGTCGCCGGTGCTCGCGGCCGAGCCGACGCCGGTGCGGATCACCGTTGCGCCCAGCGCCGTCGAGCTGGCCGGAGCGCGCGACCGGCAAGGGCTGGTTGTGCAAGCGGAGTTTGCCGACGGCAGCACCAAGGACGTGACCGCGAACGCCACCTTCGCGCTCGATAAGCCGGTCGCCACGGTCACCAACGCCTTCCTCGCGCCGGCTGCTGATGGCAGCGCGACGCTCACGGTCGCCTTCGGCACGCACTCCGCGAAGGTGCCGGTCGTGGTGACGAAGGCGAAAGACGCGGAGCCGCTTCGCTTCCGCACGGACGTGATGCCGGTCCTCACGAAGGTCGGGTGCAACACCGGGAAGTGCCACGGGTCCGCGTCTGGCAAGGACGGCTTCCGCCTCGGGTTGTTCGGCTACGATCCCGAAGGGGACCACTACCGCATCACCCGCGAGATGGGCGGCCGCCGCGTCAACCTCGCCACACCGGAAGACTGCCTCATCATCAACAAGGCCACGGCAAAGGTTCCGCACACCGGCGGCAAGCGGCTCGAACCGGGCAGCGAAAACTACCTCCTGATGCTCCGCTGGCTTGAAGGCGGCGCGCTCCGCGACCCGAAGGACACGCCGAAGCCGGTCAGCATGGAGGTGTTCCCGAAGCAGGCCGTGTTCGCGACGAAGGGCGCGGCGCAGCGCATCGTCGTCCGCGCGAAGTACAGCGACGGCACGGACCGCGACGTGACCCGGTTTACCGTGTTCGTCGGCAACAACGACGCGGCCGCGACCGTGTCCGACGATGGTGTCGTCACCGGCGTCGGGCCGGGCGAAGCGTTCGTCCTCGCGCGGTTCGACGAGTTCACCGAAGGCACGGCTGTCATCGTTCGGCCCGGCACGCCGTTCACCGACCCGAAGACGCCGGCGTTCAACTACATCGACACGCAAGTCTACTCGAAACTGAACAAGCTGCACGTCGTCCCGTCGGAGGTGTGCAGCGACGAAGTGTTCCTCCGCCGCGTGTACGTCGATCTTCTCGGACTCCTTCCCACGCCAGCGGAACGCGAGAAGTTCCTCGCGGACACCGACGCCAAGAAGCGCGAGAAGCTGGTCGATGCGCTTTTGGAGCGCGAAGAGTTCCGCGACATCTGGGTGATGAAGTGGGCCGAGGTGTTCCAGATCCGCACGATCAACGGGATCAGCCAGAAGGGGCTTCAACTCTACGACAAGTGGCTCCGCGACAAGATTCGCGGTGGCGCGAGTATCGACAAGGTTGTGCGCGAACTGCTCCCGGCCGTCGGCGGCACGTTCGAGAACCCCGCTGTTAACTACTTCCAGACTGAAACGTCGCCGCAGTTGCTCGCGGAGAACGTGTCGCAAGTGCTCCTCGGCACCCGCATCCAGTGCGCCCAGTGCCACAACCACCCGTTCGACCGCTGGACGATGGACGACTACTACGGCTTCGCGGCGTTCTTCAGCCAAGTCGGATACAAGAACGCGCAAGACCCGCGCGAACTGACCGTGTTCAACTCCGGCACCGGCGAGATGCGGCACCCGCTCGGCAACCGGCTCGTGAAGCCGAAGTTCCTCGGTGGCGCCGTCCCGGAGTTGAAGCCCGGCCAGGACTACCGCGCCGCGCTCGCGGACTGGCTCGCCAGCCCCGAAAAC
>CANLGS010000439.1 GCA_947490035.1 Gemmataceae bacterium | reverse complement strand
TTTTTGGTTCACACGGCTCGTGAATTCCGCTGCTTTTCCAGCGAAAAGTTCCGTTCCCCCGGCGAACTGATTCCAGAACGGGGATGAACCAAAAACACTGTCAACTCGAACTTCCGATCAGCCTAGGGTAGCCCTTCGCGACCTTCTTTTTGATCTCGTCGTTCAGGTCGTCGTCGGTGTCCTTCGCCTCCCAGTAGCCGCGAGGCAGGTAGTATTCGTCTTCCAGGGTGCCGTCGGGGACGATGTGTTTCTTGGTCGCCTTCGACTTCATTCCCTTTTTGGGGATCAGGGTCCAGTCGTGGGCCTTGGCGGTGTCGGCGAGCAACCGGCCGAACGCGGTCTCGGTCGCGCCCTCGTGGGCCGCGCTGTGCGCGGCGAACTGTTTCAGGGCCGCGTGGTAGGCGGCGATGGCAGGGTCGGTCGCCTTGACCGGTTTGGGCGAGTGGCTCACGGGCGGGAATCTCCTGGTTGGACGGCGACGCGTCTCGACACCGGCCAATCGTGAGCAGAGTATCCTGCGACGTGCGCGGCCGCAACGCTCGCGAAACAGTTCCCGCGAGGCGAGGAGACCGGGACGTTCGCGCGGACCACGGATACTGTGACCGGAGTGGTTCCGCGCCCCTCATCGACAGGTATCCATGATTTACGAAGGCGACTTCTCTTCCCCGGCCGGGCGGTTCGTGCTGGTCGCGGCTCGGTTCAACGGGTTCATCGTCGATCAACTCGCCGCCGGCGCGACCGACGCGCTCCGGCGCCACGGCGTCACCGACGACCGCATCGACCTCGTCCGCGTGCCCGGTTCTTACGAGATACCCCTTGTCGCGCAGAAACTCGGCGCGAGCGGGAAGTACGCGGCCGTCATCTGCCTGGGGTGCGTGATTCGCGGCGACACCGACCACTACGACCACGTCGCGGGCGCCGCCACGAGCGGCATCGCGCAGGCGGGGCTGGCGTGCGGCGTGCCGGTCATCTTCGGCGTGCTGACGTGCGACACGCTGGAACAGGCGATCCACCGCGCCGGCGCGAAGGCCGGCAACAAGGGCTTCGAGGCCGCCGTGTGCGCGATCGAGATGGTGAACTTGCTTCGTAAATTGCCTGGTTAGTCGAAAGTCAGCAGGTCGAAAGTCATCAAGTCGAAGACCTGCGCCGTCTGGGTCTTCGACTTGATGACTTTCGACCTGCTGACTTGAGACACCGCGAAGCGTCAAGCCACATCCCGTTCGGTGAAGAGCGTCGTGCCGTGAAGCTTGAACGACACCGCGCGGCCGTCCGGAAGTTGTTCCGATTCCGAGAACACGAGCCGCAGCGGAGCGGACGGCGGGCCGGGCGGCACCTCGACGCACACGTCGGTCGGCTCGTTCCCCTTCAGCGGAACCGCGGCCACCTCGTCGGCGCCGCGGAACACGCGCAGCACGGAGTCGCGCGACGGCACGCCGGTCAGCCGCAGCGGGCCGCCGGCGTGCGACACCGTCAGTTCCGGCCCGAGCCACAGGTCGGGTTCGAGCGCCACGCGCGGCAACGGAGCCACGCGCGTCCACCTCCGCGGGTCGAGCCGACCCAACTGCCCGAGCAGGTAGCCGATCAGCAGACGCGGCAATCCCCGGCGCTCTTCGCCGAACACAATCCGCGCGGTCCGCCACCGGCTCAGTCCGACGCGGAACCGGAGGTGATACCAGGTCTGGCAGGCGCGGAGGATGCGGTCCTTGTACCGCAGCGTCCACGGGTGTTGATTGAACACCGACGCGTATAGCCACATGTGGATGTACGTCGAACTGACGTACCCGGCGTGGCGGAACGACACGTCGAACAGTTCCTTGTAGAACGTGCGGCGGTGCGTCTCGGCCTTCCCGCTTCCGCTCGACTTCGACTGTCGGTGGATGCGGGTGTGAGCCAGCACGTCCGGGATGTGTTCGAGGGTGCCGCCCGCGCGGTCCACGCGAAGCCAGTAGTCGTAGTCCATCACGAGCTTCAGCGACTCGTCGAACGGCCCGACGAGGTCGCCGATGCGCTTGCGCCAGAACGCGGCCGGCTGGCTGATACAGCAGTTCTCCACAAGGCGCTCGAACGAGTAATCAGCCGTGGGGTATAACCCGATGTACGCGCCCTCGGCGTCGATTAGCGCGTCGCGGCCGTACACCAGATCGCACGCGGGGTTGTCGCGGAAGTGCTTTACCACCGCGCCGACCGCGCCGGGGCGAAGCAGGTCGTCGGAGTTCAAGTAGGTACGAATCTCGCCGGTCGCTTCGGCCATTCCCTTGTTGATCGCGTGCGTCTGACCGCGATCCTTCTCCGACACCCACTTCACGCGGTCACCGTAGCTCTTCAAGATTGCGACCGTGTCGTCGGTCGAACCGCCGTCGGTGACGCGGTAGTCGATGTGCGGGTAGTCCTGCGTGAGCACGCTTTCGATGGTCTGCCGGATGAACCCGCCCTGGTTGAACGACGGCGTGACGACCGAAACAGTGGGCGGCGTGAAGACTTTGACGTGTGCCTTGCTCGCGCGGTGTGCGACGCGGTCGAACGCCGCGAGCAGCGCATCGGCGGCGCGGTCCCACGCGAACGCGGTGAGCCGGCGCGTTCCCTTTTCGCGCAGACTCGCGCGGAGCGCCTCATCGTCGGCGACGCGCGCCAGCGCCGCCGCCATGCTCTCGACGGAAGTCGTGTCGCACGTCACCGCCGCGTCGCCGGCCACTTCGGGCATCGCGGTCTGGTCGCCGCACACGACCGGCGTTCCGGCCGCGAACGCTTCCAACAGCGGAATGCCGAACCCTTCGTACAGCGAGAGGTGCGCAAGCGCGGTCGCCTTCCGCTGTAACTCGGCCAGCACACGCGGGCGCACGTACCCGAGGTGCCGCACGGGTAGCGTGGGGAAGTCGCGCTTGAGTTCCGGGTACCCGGCGGGGTGCCCGGTGAGAACCAGTTCGTAGTTCGGGTGCGTGCGGGCGAACATCGCGAACGCGTCGAGGATGCGCCGGTGGTTCTTGTGCTTCCAGATGTTGGCGCTGTAGAGGAAGAACGGGCGTGTGGGGATCGTGGCCTGTTCCGCGGCGGTGAGTTCGCCGGTCGGCGCGCCGACCAAACCCGCGGGCACGCCGGGCGGCATCAGGAACACGTCCTCGATGGTCGTCCACGGGTCGGCGAGCAATTCGCGGCGCGAGAAGTCGGTGAGCGTGGCGATGGCCCCGCCGCCGGTCTGGTACGCGCGGAAGGAGAGTCGCCGCTCGCGCAGGTGGACCGGGTCGAAGAACTCCGGGAACTTCTCGTGCTGGCAGTCCGGGATGCATACGATCTGCCGTTCCAGCGGGAACCGCGTCAGCACGCCGAACGGGTAGTACCGCAGGATGAGGTCGAAGTCGTCCTCGTAGGTGACTTGATCCTGCAATTCTTCGTAGTATCGCGGCGCGGACAGCGTGCGGCGGATGACGTTCGGCCGCACCTCCGGGAACAGGTGGTAGTTAAAGACGGTGTTGAACAGGACGTAGGTGTGCGGCGTGTCGCGTGCGAAGACGGCGCCGAGCGTGCCGTGGAGCCACTGCGTGAGACCGCCGGTTTCGCCGAACACGATCCGCCGGAGGTCGATGCCGATCTTCATGTGCTGCCCCGTCCGTGGGTTCCCGACCGGGGAGGATAGTGCGACGGGGCGAATGCGGTCAAGCCGACTGTTTCTCGCCAACCCGCCAAGGCTCGAACAGTTCCCGAAGTTTTCGGTGTGGTCACGCCGGTCGCGTGAGCTACACTCCGCGGACGCCCTATTCTCGTTGCTCGCCCGCGGCGCGACGACCTCTCTCGACCACTCGCATGATCGCTTAGGAAAACCAAAATTTCAACTTCCCGATTTGGGCGGCATCTCTATGGTGGGTGTGGCTGTCCGTAAATCCCGAGGATTTCGGCCACATCCAATCTCATGGAGGGATCCGGTGCAACGTTATTCTACCGCCATCGAAAAATCGATGATCACGTTTTACTCGTCGCTTCGCGAGAAGGACCAACGCCGTTACGCGGCCGTCGAGGCGGAAAAACTCGGGCACGGCGGCATCGAGTACCTTTCGTCCTTGCTGAGTTGCGACCCCAAGACCATTCGACGGGGCCAGGCCGACCTCAAAGAACTTCCTCCGGTGCCGCCCGAGCGGTGCCGAAAAAAAGGGGCGGACGCAAACACCTGATCAATTGCACCCCGGAACTCGTGCCTGCCTTCAAGGCCGTCTTGCAGACGCATATCGCGGGCGACCCCATGAAACCCGATTGCCTGTGGACCAACTTGTCCATGCAAGCCATCTCCCGTCTCATGAGCACTGCGGGATTTCACGCCAGCCCTTACACCGTCGAACAATTGCTGGACCACTGCAAACTCGGTCATCGTCAAGCCTTCAAATATCTGACCATGCGTCAACACAAAGACCGCGGTCAACAGTTCGACATTCTCAATTCCTACAAGCAATCGTTCCTCGATTCTCCCAATCCGATCATCAGCATCGACACCAAGAAAAAACAACGATCCGCGAGAGGGCTAGAAGGTAGCGTATTGCGGGTGTAAGCTCTTGCGTGATCATCTTATCGCCGGCGGCGACCCAGAATGTGGAGGTCGGCAGCATGCCTTACCACTGGCCCGAGGATACCGATTTCGCCCGCCTGG
>CANLGS010000438.1 GCA_947490035.1 Gemmataceae bacterium | reverse complement strand
TGTCCGGTGGATTGGTATGGCCGGACGAGTTTCCCGACACCGGATCGGCAGAGTGGCGACTGATTGCGCGGAACTACTTGTACCGCTATCTGATCGCGTACCGGTCGGACATCACGCTTGGCGAGGAGCGTGTTGGGTTCCGCCCGGTGTGGGAGCAAGTGCTTCGAGAAGCCCCGAACTGGCCGGGGCTTCGACCGGAACGCCGTGGCGAAGCAGCACGAAAGCGGTTATTGGCCGCGAAGCGCCGAGAGACGCGATGCTTCGATGCAATCGAACGACAGATGGAAGAACAGCGGACCAATGAGACCGCGTGACCCGGTTTTAGCCCTCGGAGAGGGCGACAGATGTTAGCCCAGGGTGCGGCGAGCGAAGCTCGCAAACCCTGGGCGACTGACGCGGAAGACGAGGTCGCCTCACGCACCCAGGGTTTGCTCGCGAAGACTCGCTTCACCCCTGGCTACCATCCGACGCCCTCTCCGAGGGCTGAAGACAGAAGACAAAGACACGCTGCGTTTCCTGGGAGGATGTCCACAATGTCCGATCGTTCGCTTCTTCGCCTCTGCATCGTTTTCGCCGCTTGCGGCTTCGCATGTGTGGCGACGCCCCAATCGGCACGGGCCTACGTCGAGGTGCCCATCACGCTCGGCGACATCCTCCGCCAGTCCACCAACGTCTGCACCATGCAGGTCGCCAAGGTGGACCGCGAAAAGAACCTCATCATCTACACCAAGATTCAGGACGTGAAGGGCAAGCACGCGCAGGCCGAAATCAAGCACAACATCGGCAAGGGCGGGCTGCGGCCGGGCGAGTGGGAAGAGATCATGAAGTGGGCCGAGGTCGGTAAGACGGCCGTCTTCTTCCACAACGGCGGCGCCAGCGAGACGTACTTCGGCACGTCGTGGTATCAGGCGTACCCGCAAGGGGAGTGGTGGGGCATGTCGCACGGCGAACCGTTCCTGCTCCGCAGTTACGCGGGCAAGCCGGAGAAGCTCGCCGGCATCGTCACCGAGATGATGGAGAACAAGGAAGTCGTCGTCCCGTGCATGGTAGACGGCGACAAGGAAGCACTCCACAAGAAGACCGCACGCATTCAGCGCATGAAGGCCAGCCTCAAGCTGATCGACTACAACCCGAAGCGCGACTTCGTCGGCTGGGGCGGTGAAGACATCCGCCGGCTCGCGGGAATGCCGGGGTTCGACAAGTACGCGGCGCTCGCGAAGCTCGACGCGGAGGCACAATCGGTCACCACCATCGACTTCGACAACGACGGCAAACCCGACATCTGCCTGTGCGGTGCGAACAAGGTCGTGCTGCTCCAGAACGGCGGCGACAGCTTCGTGGAAGTCGCGCTGCCCGGCTTCACCGGCGGCGCGCGGTCCGCGGTGTGGGCGGACCACAACGGCGACGGTCTCCCCGACCTCTTGCTCGCAACGCCGACCGGCCCCCGACTGTTCACCAATCTCGGCAAAGGTCAGTTCCGCGACGACACTCGGCGCCTGCCGAAGGAGGCCGCGTACAACCTGACGGCCGCCGCGTGGGGCGACTTCAACGGCGACGGCAAGCCCGACATCGTCCTCGCGAACGGCTTCCACGGCATCCGCATTTACGCGAACGCGCGGCCGGACGCACCGAAGGTCGTGCTGCCGAAGTTCGGCGAGTGGCACGCCATCGGCCTGTTCCGCGCGACGAACCCGGCCGACAACTTCAAGACCGCGTTCGCCGTCGAAACGGACAAGTTCACGCCAGCGAAAGAGTACAAGGGCAAGCGCGACATGCCGACCAAGTGGGCGAAGAAGGACGTGAAGTCCGGCGAACCGCTGCCGCTCGCGGAACTGGGTGGGAACAGCGCGGCCTACGTCCACGGCGAACTCGACATGAGCGCCGCGGCCGAGGTCGCGTTCGCCATCGGCACCGGCGGCAACAACCTCACCGTCTGGGTGAACGGCGAGAAGGTGTTCAGCGACGAGAAGGGCAAGGCCGAGCCGTTCGCGGTGTCGCTCAAGCTCAAGCAGGGGAAGAACACGCTGCTGGTGAAGATGTGCAACGCGGAGTTGCCACAGGCGTTCTCGATCGCGGTCGGCGGCGACGCCGGACCCGCGGGCGAGTGGTTCACGGACGTGAGCGCCGCGTCAGGGTTCGGCTCTGAAGGTCTCGCGTCCGACGTGAAGGGCGACACGCTCGCAGTCGCGGACTTCAACGGCGACGGCAAGCCCGACATCCTCTTCGGCGCCGGCAACGGCATGTTGTTCGTCAACACCAACGGCAAGTTCGCGCTGAAGGCCGACAGCAACATCAGCTACAAGTGCGGCAAGGTCGGCCCCGCGATCTGCGACTTCGACGGCGACGGTCACCTCGACCTGTTCATCCCGCAGGCCGACGGGAAGTGCAAGCTGCTCCGCAACGACGGCACCGGCAAGTTCACCGACGTGACGGCGACCACGGGCGCGCTCGCGGCCGGCATCCCCAACGCGGTGTCCGCGGCGTGGGGCGACTTCGACAACGACGGCAAGCCCGACCTGCTCGTGTGCTGCCTCAAGGGCGCGAACCGCTACTTCAAGAACGACGGCGCCGGGAAGTTCACCGAGAAGACCGCCGACATCGGGTTGACGCAGAAGGTGTTCAACTCGCAGGCCGCCGCGTTCGTCGATCTGAACGGCGACGGCCAGCTCGACCTCGTACTCGTCAACGAGGGGCAGGAGTCGAGCGTGCTGTTCGGCGCGCAAACGCCGGGCGGCGCGAAGACCGCGGTCGTGGTCGCGCTGAACGGTTCGAGCGCGCTCAACGGCGGCAAGGTCGTGGTGAAGGACATGAACGGCGTGCGCGTCGCGTGCAGCGCGGTGAGCGGCGGCGACGGTCGCGGCGGGCAGTGCGGCCTGTCGCCGCGCTTCGCGCTCGCGCCGGGCGCGTACAAGTTCGAGACGACCGGCACCGACGGCAAGACGACCACCAAGGACGTGACCGTCACCACCGCGCCGATGCAGGTGAAGCTCAACTGATTCTTGGCGAACCCCGCCCGCAAGGGCGGGGGTGTTGGTCCACGCGCGCACCGACCCACGACGACGACAAACACCCCCGCCCTTGCGAGCGGGGTTCGCCCAATACACGGATACACCGCATGACACTCCGCTCTCTTGTTTCTCTCTGCGTTCTCTGCGTTCTCTGCGGTGAATCGTTTTCCGCCGATCCCGGCCCGTGGGCGACGTACCGCGGCAACCCGCAGCGCACCGGCAACACCGACAACGTCGCCGGACCGGAGAAGCCCGCGATCCTGTGGTCGGTGAAGTCGCAAGATCACTTCGTCGCATCGCCGGTGCCGGTGAAGGACACGATCTACGTCGCGGGGATCGGCGCGTTCAACCGGCCGTCCGCAAGCCTGTTCCCGCTCGCGGGCAAGACCCCGGCCGCCGCGACGTGGGTGAAGAGCGCCCCGTATTTGAAGCTCGCGTCGGTCAGTTCGCCGGCGGTCGCGGGGGACTACCTCCTCTTCGGCGACGGCATTCACCAGGACAGTGGCGGCGTGCTGCACTGCGTCAACGCGACCACCAGCAAACCGCTGTGGCAACTCGTCCTGCCCGGCGACCTCATTCACCTCGAAGGCGCGCCAGTCGTGGCCGGCAACAAGGTGTTCATCGGCGGCGGTGCGGCGGGTGCATTGTGCGTCGAGATGGATAAGGCTCTGCTCGACGGCAAGGAGTACGACCTCGCGACCGTCGCCAAGATGCAGGAAGCGAAGTGGAAGGAGTTGAACACGAAGTACGAGGAGGCGAAGGCGAAGAAGGACGACTTCGCCATCCCGCCGGACGACAGTCAGTTGCTCAAGTTCGTGCCGAAGAAGGTGTGGCAGAAGGGCGAGAAGAAGTGGCACGTCGATGCCGCGGTGAACTTCGCCGGCGACAAGCTGCTCGTGCCCACCGCGTACCTCGATAAGGAGAAGGTCGGCGAGCGTGCCCTCTACGCACTCAACGCGGCCAACGGCGAGACGGTGTGGAAAGCGGAACTCAAGTTCAACCCGTGGGGCGGCGCGACCGTCGCGGGCGATCTGGTGATCGTGCCGGAAAGCTCCGTCGGCTACTACTACAAGGAACTCAAAGGCGCGAAGGGCGCCGTCACCGCGCTCGACCTGAAGACCGGCGCGGAGAAGTGGCGCAAGGAGATTCCGACCGGCGGCGTGCTGGGGTGCGTCGCGGTCAGCGACGGTCTCGCCGTTGCCACCGCGACCGACGGCAAGGTGCGCGCGTACAAGGTGGCCGACGGCGAGCGCGCCTGGCTGTACGACGCGAAGATGCCGTTCTTCGCGCCGCCCGCGGTGGCCGGCGGCGTGGTGTACGTCGCGGACCTCGGCGGCACGGTTCACGCCATCGACCTGAAGACCGGCAACGTGAAGTGGACGTTCTCCATCGCGAAGGAGACCGGCGCGCCGGGCATGGTGTACGGCGGCGTCACGATTCACGGCGGCAAGCTGGTCGTCGCGACGTGCAACCTCGACGGCCCGTGGGTGAATAAGGAAACCGTGCTGGTGTGTATTGGGGCCAAGTAGGTGCTCTGGGTTTTGTTTTGCCCTCTTCTCCCCTTGCGGGAGAGGGTGGCGAGGCTTTGCGAGCCGGGTGAGGGGTAACGCCGCACGACTCGTTGAAC
>CANLGS010000437.1 GCA_947490035.1 Gemmataceae bacterium | reverse complement strand
GTTGCATCTCGTAACAAACTGGCACGCGAAAGGCGAGCGGGGGGCGTAAGCCCTCCGAGTGCGATTCCTCGGGGGGCTTACGCCCCCCGCTCGCCAAGAGCCACTTCATCACGTCTTCCAGGGCAATCAAGTCGGCGTCGAAGAACACGCCGACGCTGGCGTAAGCGGGCACCACGTCGAACAGCCAGGGCGGGTTATTCGCGCGCACCGCGCGGGCGAACTCCACCGCGGCGCGTTCGTCCGCGAGGTACGCCAGCACCGCCTGATCGCCCAGAGCCGCGAGTTTCATACGCTTGGTATACGAGCGACAAGTTCGCCTGAAATCACTCCTCTCGGCCGGCGTTATCCTTCTGATGGGACCGGACCAACTGGCGGAACTGGTCGATCGGTACGCGGCGGCGCTCGTGCTGTACGCGCGGCAATGGTGCGCCACACCCGAAGACGTGGTGCAGACCGCGTTCCTGAAGCTGGTCCGCATCGGCACCCCGCCGGACAACCTGTTACCGTGGCTGTACCGCGTGGTGCGGAACGGGGCCATCGACGCGAGCCGGGCCGCCCGCCGCCGCACGCGCTACGAAACGGCTGCCGCCGACAGCGCGCCGAAGTGGTTCTCGCCCTCCTACGACCCGACCGGACTCGACGCGAAGGCCGCCGCCGCGTCGCTCGCGACCCTGCCCGCCGAAACCCGCGAGATCATCGTCGCCCACCTGTGGGGCGGGTTGACGTTCGAGCAGATCGCGCAAGCGGTCGGCAGTTCGGCCGCGACCTGTTACCGGCGGTACGCCGCGGGCCTCGAAACCCTCCGCCACACTCTCGGGGCCGACCGCCCCGCTCAGACCAAATGAACACACCCACACCCAACAACGCGCCGGACCCGCTCGCGGTGGCGCTGTCGAAGCTCGACCCGGCCCCGCACGGGTTCGAGTGGAACGCGCTGATGTTCGCCGCCGGCCGCGCGTCGAAGGCCCGCGCGCTGCTGTTCTGGCAGATCGCAACCGCCGTGTGCGCGCTGACCGCCGCGGGCTTCGCGTATGCGTACTTCGCGCGCTGAAGGCGGCCGTTCGCGGGTTGCGAAGCCGCGAGCGGCGTTTGCTTCGGCACTTCTCGTCACGATCTTGACACAAAATCCCCGCCGGCGTATCTGCCCGTCTCGCGCCGTAGATGCCGCCGCTCCGAATGCCCGGTGCCCGTGGGGGAATCCGATGCCCGCTTGTCGTCGATACCGCTCCTGGTTCGTTGCCGCCGTGTTCGCGCTCGCGCTGTTCGCGGGCACTCGCGGCTGGCTGGAAGCGGCCGACAACCCACAGGGCAAGCAGATCGCCGAAATACAGACGGCCGGGAACCGCATCCACTCGACCGCGCAAATCCTCAACCAGATGCACTCCCGCGCCGGCAAGAACTACGACCAGGCGCTCGTTCAGGAAGACGTGCGCCGACTTCAAAGTACGCGCTGGTTCACGCCCGACGGCATCCGCGTCCTCACGATCAACGAGACCGACGGCCGCATCACGGTCCAGATCATCGTCACCGAGCTGTCGGCGGCGGTGCAGGAGATCGTCTACAACGGCGTCCAGCACATCGCGGCAAGCGACCTGCGAACCGTCACCGGGCTGCGCAAGGGCGACCCGATGAACCCGCTCGCGAACGAGGTCGCGCGCACGGCCATCCTGCGGCGCTACCAGGACGACGGCCGCTACTACGCGAGCGTGGAGTTAGCCGAAGGGAACAAGCCGACCGACACGCGTGTGGTGTTTAACGTGGTCGAGGGGCCGGTGGTGAAGGTGGCGGCGATCGAGTTCGTCGGCAACGCGGGCGCGACATCCGGGCGGTTGCAGACGCAGGTCGTCACCAAGACGGAGTTCGCCCGCGCGTTCGGCGGCAAGTTCAACCCGCAGAGCCTGGAACTCGACCGCAAGGCGCTGGTGGATTACTACCAGGCGCTCGGCTACCTCGCGGTGCAGATCACGCCGGAGGTGCGCCGCTCCGCCGACATGAGCCACGTCACCATCGTGTACCACATCATCGAGGGCGCGCAGTACCGCGTTGCCGAAAAGCTGATTGACGGCAACAAGTCGTACTCGACGGAGAAGCTCAACGCGGTGACCGAACTGAAGGCGGGCGAGCGGTACGACCGCCGCGTCGCGCAGCGCGACCAGACCCGGCTTCGCGACTACTACGGTCTCCGTGGGCACTCGACCGGCATCGAGGAGTTGTGGACCGAGGTCGGGCCGGGGCTGGTGCAGGTGCAGTACAACGTGCTCGGCGACCGCGGCGTGCCGGACCGCATCGGCCGCATCATCATCGAGGGCAACGAGATCACTCGCGACCGCGTCATCTTGAACCAACTCGACCTGCGGCCGGGGCAAATTCTCCAGTACCCGAAGCTCGAAGACGCCCGGATGCGGCTCGCGCGGCTCGGCATCTTCGACGCGGAGGAGCCGCCGGCGGTGGACGTGCTGCCGAACGAACTGGACAACACGTTCAAGGACATCCGCGTGCGGGTGCGGGAGACGCGGACCGGGCAGCTCGTGTTCGGCGGCAGCGTGAACTCGGACGCCGGTCTGACGGGCAACATCGCGCTCAACGAGCGCAACTTCGACCTGTTCCGGTTGCCGACGAGCTGGGACGACTTCCGCTACGGTCGGGCGTTCCGCGGGGCCGGGCAGGAGTTGCGCATCGAGGCCGCGCCGGGTACGAACTTCCAGCGGTACTCGGTCACGTTCCGCGAGCCGTACCTGCTCGACACGCCGTTCGGCCTGACCACCTCCGGGTACTACTACAACCGTGCGTTTGCGGAGTACAACGAGGACCGCTACGGCGGGCGCGTCACCCTGGACCGGCGGCTCGACCCGATCTGGACGGCGTCGCTCTCCACCCGCATCGAAGGCGTGAACATCAAGGACGTGCCGGCCTACGCCACGCCCGCGATCACCGACGACCGCGGGCACCACTTCCTGGTGGGTCTGCGGGCCGGGATCAACCGCGACACGCGCGACTCGTACATCTACCCGACGAAGGGGAACGTGTTCGACGCCGGGTTCGAGCAGGTGCTGGGCGACTACAACTTCCCGGTCGGGACGGCCGAGTTCACGCAGTTCTTCTCGTCGAAGTACCTGGCCCGCGAGGACGGCAGCGGCCGGCACGTGCTGGGGTTCCGCACGCAGGTGGCGGCGGCCGGCACGAACGCGCCGGTGTTCGAGCGGTTCTACGCCGGCGGCATCCGCAGTTTCCGCGGGTTCAGCTTCCGCGGCCTCGGGCCGTTCGAGAACAACCTGGCCGTCGGCGGCACGCTCTCGATCCTGAACACGATCGAGTACCAGGTGCCGATCCTGCCGAACGACAAGATGTTCGCGGTGGCGTTCGTGGACCACGGCACGGTGGAGCGGAACTTCCGGATCACCGACTACCGCGTGTCGGTCGGCGCGGGCATCCGGCTGTCGGTGCCGGCGCTGGGTCCGCTGCCGCTGGCGTTCGACATCGCGTTCCCGCTTCACCAGGGGCCATATGACAAGCGCCAGATCTTCAACTTCTCGGTCGGCGTGTTCGGCAGCAAGTGACGACGAGTGGCGCTCGTATCATTACGTGTAGCCGCGACGCGCAGCGGGGCGCGATCGCGCCGCCCTTCGGCTCGCGGCTACACGAGGCAATTCCATGTTCCTCTTCGCCCTCGACGGCGACCAAGTTTCCGCCGAGTACACCAGGCGCGTGGTCGTCACGATCCTCGTCGCCGCGACCACGTCCGGCGCGACGTTCGCGTTCACCTGGTGGTGGGCGCGGCGGCAGGCGAACCGGCAGTGGTACGCGAAGGAGTTCCTGGACCGCATCATCGTCAGCCTGAACATCTTCGCCGACGGCGGGCTGAAGATCCGCACCGTGCTGGAGCGGTCGCTCGACGACATCTTCCTGAACAAGGTCGCGGTGGCGAAGGTGTGGGCCGCGGCGCGGGCGACCACGGTCGAAAACCCGGTGATGCCAGTCGCGAAGGAAGACCGCTGGTTCCTGCTCAACTTCGTGCTGAACGCGGTCGCCGAACACTTCGTGGAAGGGCACATCAAGCGCGACGCCGGGTTGCCGGTCACCACCGTGAAGTACGCGCTGTTTCTGACATGCGAACTCGTGGGCGACGAGCGCATCCGCAAGGTGCGCGCGATGCTCGTGCGCCACGACGTGCTGGACAACTTCCCCTACCCGGACTCGCTCCCGGTTCTCGAGAACTCGTGGCACGAGGACCGCATCAAGACGCTGCGGGTCGCGGCCGCGCTGTACAAGAAGGAACCCGACAACTTCCTGATTCTGGAAGTGTGCGTGTGACGCGGGATCGGGCTGTTTGCGTTCGATCTCGCGACCGAACGGCGACAAGGCAATTGGGTCGATGTGTACAAACGTTCCACGTGGAACGTCTGGGGAAGTTAGGCAACCACCGAGACACACTCAGGCTGCCAAAATGACACCCAGAACTTACGGTTCGCTCGTGTTTTGGGTGGTTATCGGGAATGGTGTTTGTGGGTAGTTTGTCGGGATGACTGACACCAAACCCCGGTTGCCCCGGATCAACTCGATGTCCAACTCCCCCAGTGCCCGACCGAACTGCGTGGTGGCGTCGGGATCGGCGAGCGGTTGACCCTTCTCGTGGGGCT
>CANLGS010000436.1 GCA_947490035.1 Gemmataceae bacterium | reverse complement strand
TTGCCGATAGCCAAGCCGGATTGTGCCCACTGCCGATCACAGCAATTGCACCCGCGCAAAGAGTAACGGAGTAGTATTAGGACTGCCCGACAAAACCGCGCGATGCCGGGTCGCGTTAGCCCGAAGCGCTAGCGAGGAAACATGTCACCCTTGCTGGCGTTTCGGGCTAACGAGAGGTTTTGTCCGTTAGTCCTTATTCCCGAGTGGTCTACTCGTCGCGCTGGCCGACGGGAGCGTGCGGACGGTACACCCGCGAATCGACCCGGCGACGTTCTGGGGTGCCGTGACCCCCTCGGGCGGCGAAGTCCTCGGCGACTGGTAGCGCCGGCTGAGGCGAAACGCCGTGGGCCGCGCTCACCTGAGCGCGGCCCACGGCGTTTCCGCGGTCGCCTTGCTAGTCCAATAGACCGCTAACGACTTCGCCCTTGACCAGCTCGCGCGGCTGGTTCAGGTGGTTGTACACGATCGTGTCCGGCTTGATGCCGACCGAGTGGTAGATCGTGGCGAGCAGTTCCGTGGGGTGGATCGCGCCTTCGACCGGGGCGCTGGCCGTCTTGTCGCTCTTGCCGTGGACGTACCCGCGCTTGACGCCCGCGCCCGCGATGACGCCAGTGTAGCAGTACGGCCAGTGGTCGCGGCCGTCGTCCTGGTTCTGGTTGCCCGACGTGCTGACGCCGCGCTGCGGGCTGCGGCCGAACTCGCCCACGCACACCACCAGCGTCTCCTTCAGCAGCCCGCGCTCGTCGAGGTCC
Organism: Gemmataceae bacterium; assembly: GCA_947490035.1. GTDB lineage: Bacteria > Planctomycetota > Planctomycetia > Gemmatales > Gemmataceae > Gemmata. The sequence goes on along the minus strand of CANLGS010000436.1, from coordinate 3,902 downwards.
GCGATGAGCGCGGACAGTCCGCTGTCGAGCATCGGGGCGGCCTGATCCTTCATGCGCTTCGACAGGCCCGCGTGAACGTCCCACGAGTGGTTGTCGCTGTTGGCGACCTTCGGCCACACGACTTCCACGAACCGCGTCCCGGCTTCGACCAGCCGGCGCGCCAACAGGAGGCACTGGCCGAAGGTGTTCTTGCCGTACCGCTCGCGGGTCGAATCCTTCTCGTCGGTCAACTCGAACGCTTTCTTCGCGCGCCCGCTGACGACCAGCCCGAGCGCCTTGCCGTAGTACTCGTCGAGGTCGTGTTTGGCGACCGCCGCTTCCATGTCCGGCATACCCTTGCTGATGGTGTCGCGAAGGGTGGCGCGGCGCTCCATGCGCACCGGAGTGAGTTCCTCGCGCAGCTTCAAGTCGTCGGTGCGGACCTTGTCCATCTTCGCCATGTCCATGTCGTCGCCCGGCGGGTACAGCAGGTACGGGTCGTAGCCCTTACCCAGGAACCCGGCGCTGCCGCCCTTACCGACCACGTTCGATTCTTGCAGTGGTCGCGGCATCATCACGAAGGGCAGCATGGGCACGGTCGGCGGCTTCATCTTGATGATGTTCGAGCCGAGCGTGGGGAAGTCCTTCGGGCTGGGCGGCTCCAGTTGCCCGGACGCGCTCACCTTGTCGGTGGTGTAGCCGGTGTGCATCTGGTAGATGGCGGCGGTGTGGTTGAACAGCCCGTAGGGCGTGTAGCTCACCGCGCGCATGAGCGTGGTCTTGTCGAGTACCTGCGCGAGCTTCGGCATTAACTCGGTGACGTGCGTGCCGGTGAGCTTCGTCTGTTGGTGTTTGAAGACGCTCTTCACCTTGTCCGGGACGTTGTCTTTCGGATCCCACAGGTCGAGGTGACTCGGCCCGCCTTGCAGGTAGATGAAGATGACGCTCTTGGCCTTGCCGAAGCCGGGACCGTTGCCGACTTCGCCCTTGTTGTTCGCGCTGGCCTTCTGGAGCGTGAACAGGTCGCCGAGCGTGATGCCGAGGACGCCCGACCCGCCGACGCGGAGGAGGTCGCGGCGGGTGACGCCGTCGCAGTCGTTCTTGGCGGCCGCACCGGGAATGACGAGCATCTTCAGACTCCGAGAGGAGCGGGGAGGGCTGTTCTGGTAGGTGTAAGAAGTTTACCGGAAGAGGGAACCGGCTGCAAATGCTTTTCGTGAGACGAAGGCGAAGGAGGAAGAGTTCGGTGCGGGCCGCGGGAGTGCGAGAGCACTCCGTGCGTTAGTCGTCGATCGGGATCCCGCGGTTGGGGTAGCGGTTCGGCAGGTCGAGTTCCGGCGGTCGGCACGCGAGCGTCACCTTGAACGTCTTGCGTTCGGCGCCGCGCTGCACTTCGACTTCCACCACCGCACCGGGCCGGAACGAACAGATGTGCGCGACGACCTGTTCGTAACTGCTCGGGGTCAGTGTCCCCACGCGCACGATGACATCGCCCTGCCGCAACCCGGACTTCGCCGCGGGCGTGTTGGGTTCGATGCCTTGAACGACCACACCTTCGCCGAGCGTGATGCCCACGTACCCGCGAGCCATCGGGTCGGGTCGCACTTCTGGCGGCACCGGCGCGAGTGTGTACGTCAGGCCGCCGAGAAGCAGAACGGTTGCAGTGAGTGCTGACATGATGAAGTCTCCCTGGCGCGATCGCCACGGCCGCGGAGAGGACACGGCCTACATCCACTCATGCCCGAAACCGCGCGCCAATGCAAGTGGGAAGTCAAATTCATTCAGAATGGCCCGCAGATGACGCAGAGAAGATCGCAGATGAAATCAGACAGACCAAATCGGCTCTTATCCGATTTCACCTGCGCTCTTCTCTGCGTCATCTGCGGGCCATTCTTCGTTGCATCACAGCCCGTAGAACTTCACGGCGTTGTCGTGGAACAACTTCTTCTGCTGCTCCTCGGGCCGGTCCTTGACGACGGCTTTCAGCGCGTTCAGCCAGTCGCCGTACTTCTCAACGCCGAGCAGACACACCGGCCAGTCGCCGCCGAACATCACGCGATCCGGGCCGAACGCGTCCATCGTGTGGTTGATGACCGGGGCGAGGTCTTCGATCTTCGCCTTCCCGCGTTCCGGCGCAGACGCGATGAACCCGCTCACCTTGCCCACGACGTTCTTCTTCGCGGCGATCAGGGTCATGTCCTTCTTCCACTGCTCGCGCTCGGCGGGCGTGTGCTTGAGGTTCGCGTTGCCGCAGTGGTCGAGGATGAACCGCGTGTTCGGGCACTTCTCCGCGAGCTTGACGAAGTCCGGCAACTCCGCGGGCCGCACGCACATGTCGAAGCTCAGGCCGAGGTCGCCGAGTAACTGAATGCCCTTCACGAACTTCTCTTCGAGAGCGTAGCCCGCGGGCGTCTCCTTCACGTGCAGCACCTGGCGGATGCCCTTGATGTACTTGCTACCCTTGAACTGCGTCGCGTACTTGGCGAACCCGTCGGAGTTGGGCCGCCCAGACACGACCGCCGCGCACGTCACCGTCTTCGCGCTCTTGCACAGCTCGATGAGGTAGTCGGCTTCCTTCTGCTGCTGCTCCGGCACCACGTCCACCTCCATATAGACAGCCTTCACCACGTTCAGCCCCTCGGTCGCCTTCGCGTACTCGGTCGGCGTGAAGCTGTGGCCGAGAATCTTCCCTTCGGCGGTCTTCGGGTCGAACCACGCGAGTTTGAACTGGTCGAGGTTCCAGAGGTGCTGGTGCGTATCGACGACGGGGAGCATCGGCTTCTCCTTCTGTGAATGAGCGAGCGAGGGCGATAAGCCCGTCGAGGCGATGGTAGTGGCGGAAGCGGCAAGGAAGTCGCGGCGGTTCATGGTGTACTCGATGTAGGACAGGCTGCCAGCCTGTCTGGTGTGAACAATGACAGGCTGGCAGCCTGTCCTACAGTGAACGCCCAATGGTAACACGCCGGCGCGCGAGTACAACGACCTCATGCACACTCCGAAACGAATCCTGGTAACCGGTTCGGCCGGGCGCATCGGCCGCGCGGTGGTCAGCGAACTCGTCGCCCGGGGTCACCACGTCGTCGGCTTCGACCTGTTCCCAACGCCGGGACTTCCCCCGGAGCAGTCCGTGGTCGGCTCTCTTACCGACGCCGGCGCGATTCGCGAAGCCGCACGCGGCGCGAATGCGATCGTCCACCTCGCCGCGACCGCGGACGACGCGCGCTACCCGCGCGGCGCGGCCCCGGACGATGGCGATAATTTCCTCGCGGACCTCGTGCCGAACAACGTCGTCGGCCCGTACCAGATCATGGAAGCGGCCCGCGTACTGAAGGTGCCGCGCGTGATCCTCGCGAGCACCGGGCAGGTGATCGACGGCCACCTGCGCTCCGGCAACATGCCGGTGACAGCGGATTCGGCGCCGCGCCCGCGCTACCTCTACGCCTGCACGAAAGTGTTTCTCGAAGCGCTAGGTCAGGTGTACGCGAAGGAACACGGGATCGAGGTGCTGGCGGTGCGGCTCGGCTGGTGCCCGCGGGCCGGTCAGGAGGAAGAGTTCCGCGCGAGCGAGTTGGGGCCGGACGTGTACCTCAGCCCCGGCGACGCCGGCCGCTTCTTCGCGGCCGCGGTGGAAGTGGACAAGTTGCCGCCGTTCGCGGTGGTGTACGCGAGCAGCAAGTACGTCACCACGCCCGCCTACGACCTGTCCGACGCGAAGGAATTGCTCGGCTGGGAACCGCGGGAGAAATGGCCTGATGGTATGGGGTGAAGTGTTTGTCCGGTGGTTGTTTTTCATCCTGAAGGGGTAAGGACTGCCGGACAAAACCGCGCGATGCTTGGTCGCGTTAGCCCGAAGCGCTAGCGAGGAAACATGTTACCCTTGCTGGCGCTTCGGGCTAACGAGAGGTTTTGTCCGTTAGTCCTAA
>CANLGS010000435.1 GCA_947490035.1 Gemmataceae bacterium | reverse complement strand
TCGAAGAGATCATCCGGTTGCTCGAGGCGGCGGCGTAGTGTGGGTGCGAAAGAAACGGTGATCGCAGCCGTTAGCCGTTAGCCGTTAGCCGTTAGCCGTTAGCCGGAGGCGAGCGCGGCCACCGCCCCGCGTCGCTCAGATGACCGCCATTGTAAAATGTTCCACGTGGAACACCGGCGGGAATCAGAATGTTCGACGTTTGAGTGACGGGCGATTCACGGCAGCAAATCGGCCACCAGAATAGAAGCGCTCGGCGCGGCGAGGGGCGCGACGGAATCCGCGGGACCGAAGGTGTCGTGCGTGCGGTACGCGACCGCGTTCAGCGCGGCCGGCAGCGGTTGCGGGTCGCGGAACACGTGCAGTTGCCGGCCGTTGAGGTCGAGAACCCAGTAGTCGGCGATTCCGGCGGTCGCGTACAGTTCGGCTTTCGTCGTGGTGTCGTAAGCGAGGGTGGTGTCCGCGACTTCAACAACGATGAGCGCGGTCTGCGGGTGGTCGGTGTAGTCCGCGAACTGACCGGGCACGACGCGCACGTCCGGGATCGGGTCGGAGTCGGCCATCGGGTGCGGACCCTGCTCGATCACGCGCCCGACGCTGGCAAACGTGGCCCGGAGCGCGTCGCCAACCTTCGACGTTCCGACCACGTGCGGCCAGTTGATCGGACTCATCTCGACAATCTCCCCGCGGACGAGTTCGACCCGCTTGCCGTCGAAGAGACCGAGTTCGCCGAGCCGGTGGTACTGCTCGCGGGTCCACCGCCACGGCTTCGGGCCGGCGCCCTTCGGTGGCGGGGTCACGGCGGGCTGCGGCGCAGTTGTAATCGCAGACATGATTCACCTCCACTCGCAACCTACCGCCGGAATCCGTCCGACACCAGACCGGAGAACGGGCTGTTCGCGATTTTCTCATCGTGTCTACTGTCCACCTTCGCCAGTTCGGATATTCTCCCTTGAAACCGCGACGGCGGGCATCTAAAAATGCACTGCCGGATTGAAATGACGTGCGGGTGTAACTCAGTGGTAGAGTACCTCGTTGCCAACGAGGTTGTCGTGGGTTCGAATCCCATCACCCGCTCTGGTTGAACGAAACAAGTGAGCCGGGAAGTCGCGGGCTTACGGCGGGTATACAATCCCCGCTGCCCCTACTTCCCGGTTCGTCGTTTTTACAGACACTCTCGCACACGCGACACACTGACCGGCTCCAACGACGGAGGACATCACCCATGGCCGACGAAACCCCGACCGCCGAAGCACCGAAGGACGACGCGACGACCACCGCCGTTGCCGAACTCGACGGCGCTCTGACCGACGCGCAGACCGCCGTTGACGCGGCCGAGAAGCTCACGCAGACGGTCGATATCCGGGATGTCGGGCCGTGCAAGAAGCACGTCAAGGTGACCGTCGATCGCGGCGCCATCGACAAGCGGTTCAACGAGAAGTTCACCGAACTGACGCGCAGCGATCAGCCGCAAGTGCGAGGCTTCCGGCCCGGCAAGGCGCCGCGCAAGATGATCGAGAAGCAGTACTACGAGAGCGTCGCCCAAGAGATCAAGTCGCAGGTGCTGATGGCGAGCCTCGAACAGCTCGCGGAAGACCAGACCATCGCGCCGCTCAGCCCGCCGGAGTTCGACCCGTCGAAGGTGGACATCCCGAAGGAAGGGCCGTTCATCTACGAGTTCGACATCGAAGTGCGCCCGGAGTTCGAGCTGCCCGCGTACAAGGGCATCAAGCTCCGCCGCCCGATTCACACCTACACCGCGGCCGAAGTCGAGGCCGAAAAGAAGCGGCTGCTCGAACCCTACGGCCAACTCGTGCCGAAGGAACCGCCGGTCGCGGAACTGTTCGACACCATCACCGCCGACGTGACGATCTCCTTTCAGGACAAGGAGATTAACAAGCTGTCCGAAGTGCAGGTGAAGGTCGAACCGCAACTCGCGCTGTCGGACGGCATCGCCGCGGACTTCGGCACCAAGATGTCGGGGGCCAAGCCGGGCGACGTGCGCGTCATCGACATCACGCTGTCGCAGGAAACCACCGTCGAGCAACTTCGCGGGCAGAAGGTGCAGGCCACGTTCAGCGTCAAGGACGTGAAGATGACGCGCCCGCCGGAACTCACGCAGGAGCTTCTCGAAGAGTCCTACGGCGTCAGCACGCCGGAAGCGTTCACCGAACTCGTGCAGGCCGTTCTCGAACGCCGGCTCGAATACACGCAGCGGCGTTCGGCGCGCGAGCAAGTGCTGGAAACGATCTCGGCGGCGGCGGCGTGGGAACTGCCGCAGGACATGCTCCGCAAGCAGGCCCGCAAGACGCTCGCCCGCAAGGTGATGGAGATGCGGAACGCGGGCATGGACGACGACCAGATTCAAGGCCGCCGCCGCGTCCTCGAACAAGACGTGCTGAAGACCACGGCCGACGCGCTCAAGGAGCACTTCGTGCTTCAGAAGGTCGCGGAGGTCGAGAAGATCGAGATCGAGGAAGAGGACATCGACGCCGAAATCGACCGCATCGCGGAGCAGTCCGGCGAGAGCTTCCGCAAGGTGAAGGCGCGGCTCGAAAAGGAAGACCTGATCGAGGCGGTCGCGGCCGACCTGCTGGAGCGCAAGGCGCTGGACATGATTATCGCGAACGCGACCTACGAGGACTACGAACTCAAGGCGTCGGAAGAGCAGGGCGAGGTCGCGACCGTCGAACAGGCCGCGCTGCCCGAAGCCGAGGCGCCCGCCGAGGGCGGCGAGCCGAAGACCGACAGCGGCAGTTGACCGCGTGCGTACAGTGTAAGTATCGGGTCGAAAGTCGTAAGGTCGAAAGTCGTAAGGTCGAAGACAGTTAATTCCGGTCTTCGACCTTACGACTTTCGACCTTACGACTTTCGACCCCCGCAACGACCTTCGACCAGGGGGATCCCATGTTCTCACCGTTTGAACCGATGGCCGCGGCGCACCCCTTCGAGCCGATGTCCCAGCGCGGCGGCTACACCCGCCAGCGCGAGATGACGCTCGAAGCGCTGCTGCTCGAACAGCGGATCATCTTCCTCAACTGGCAGATCAACAACGAGGTGGCCTCGCTCATCATCAAGCAGTTGCTGTACCTCCAGTACGAGAACAAGACGGCCGACGTCCACCTGTACATCAACAGCCCCGGCGGGTCGGTGTCCTCGACGCTGGCGATCTACGACACGATGCAGTTGATCGAAGCCCCGATCCTGACGTACTGCATGGGCCTGGCGGCCAGCGGCGCGGCGGTGCTGCTCGCGGCCGGCTCCAAGGACAAGCGGTACGCGCTGCCGAACTCCAAGGTGATGATCCACCAGCCCTACGGGCAGGTCGGCGGCCAGGTCTCGGACATCGAGATTCAGGCCAACGAGATCATCAAGGAGCGCCAGCGGCTCAACGAGATTCTGGCGAAGCACACCGGCCAGTCGATCGAGGTGATCGCGAAGGAGACGGACCGCGACAAGTACTTCCACGCGGAGGAGGCCAAGGCCTTCGGCCTCGTCGATCAGGTGCTCGTCCGCACGGAACCGAAGAAATAACTCGGAACGCGGAGTGCGGAATTCGGAATTGAAGACCGGAAGATGCGCCGGATGCGCCGGCGGGCGCGCCAATGCCGTCTGTCTGCTTTTCATTCCGCGTTCCGAATTCCGCACTCCGCATTTCCCAACACAGCCGCGAGCCGCCCGCCCGATACCAGAGGGCGCGGCGGTTCGCCCGGAGGACCGAACATGCCGCTGATCCCGATGGTGGTGGAGAGCAAGGGCCGCGAAGAACGCGCCTACGACATCTACAGCCGCCTGCTCAAAGACCGGATCATCTTCCTGCAAGGCGTCGTCAACGACGACATGGCGAACCTGATCGTCGCGCAGATGCTGTACCTCCAGTTCGAGGAGCCGAAGCGCGACATCAGCCTGTACATCAACAGCCCCGGCGGCAGCGTGACGGCGGGCATGGCGATCTACGACACCATGCAGTTCATCACCTGCGACATCTCGACCTACTGCATGGGTCAGGCGGCGAGTATGGGCGCGATGCTGTTGTGCGCCGGGACGAAGGGCAAGCGGTTCGCCCTGCCGCACGCCCGCGTCATGATTCACCAGCCCAGCGCCGGCAGCGAGGGCACCGCGGAAGAAATTCTGATCCACGCGAAGGAGTTCCTCCGCACCAAGCACACCCTGAACAAGCTGATGGCCGACCACTGCGGCCAGACGGTCGAGAGGATCGAGAAGGGCACCGACCGCGACAACTTCATGTCCGCGCAGGAGGCCCGCGAGTTCGGCTTAATCGACAAGGTGCTGGAGCGGATGCCGGCCGAGACGATCGCCGCCAGCCGCCCGATGGGGGAGTGAAGAAAGTGAGGAGTGAGGGATGAGGAGTGAGGAGCAACGAACAGACCGGGTTTGACTCCTCACTCCTCACTCCTCACTCCTCATCCCTCACTGGTCAAGGAAGGCAGGATGCGACACCTCAGCCCGAACGTGCGCCGGTTCGCGCGCCGCATCGCGGTCTGTGGCGTCGTCTGCGTCCTCTTCGGCACCGGCTGCCGGACGAACAACAAGTACGAACTCATCGAGGCGGAACTCCGCACCCGCGAGCGCGAACTGGCCGACACCCGTGCCGCGCTCGAACAATCGCGCAACCTCCTCCGCGCCTACGATGCCTCACAATCCCG
>CANLGS010000434.1 GCA_947490035.1 Gemmataceae bacterium | reverse complement strand
GTCGGTCAACGAGGAGTTGCAGTCCACGAACGAGGAACTGGAGACCTCGAAATAGGAGCTCCAGTCGGTCATCGAGGAACTGGCCACCGTCAACGCCGAGTTGCAAACCAGGGTGGCGGACCTGACGCGGACCAACAACGACATGAACAACCTGTTGGCCGGCACCGGCATCGGCACCGTCTTCGTGGACTTGCGGCTGCGCGTGCTGCGGTTCACCCCCGCCGCCAGCGCGATCATCAACCTGATCCCGGGCGACGTGGGCCGACCCGTGGCCCACATCGTCTCCAACCTGGTGAACTACGACCGCCTGGTGCCGGATGTGCAAGCGGTGCTGGACACGCTGGTGCCCAGGGAGGTGAACGTGCTCACGCCCGACGGCAAGACCTACACCCTGCGCATCCAGCCCTACCGCACGCTCGACAACGTGATTGAGGGCGCGGTCCTGTCGTTCGTTGACGTCACGGAGACCGTGCGGATCCGGGATGCGTTGCACCGGGCCAACGACCTGAGCCGTCTGGCGGTGGTGGTCCACGACGCGCACGACGCCGTCACGGTCCAGGACCTCGACGGCCGCACCCTCGCGTGGAACCCCGGCGCGGTCCGCATGTACGGCTGGACCGAAGCCGAGGCGCTGCTCCTGAACGTGCGAGAGCGGGTCCCGGCGGACCAGCGCGGTGCGGCGCTGGCCAAGCTCGACCGCCTGAGCCGGGCCGAAATTCTGGAACCGTATCGCACCCACCGCCTCACCAAACAAGGTACCTTGATGGACGTTTCGATAACCGCCACCCGCCTAGTGAATGAAACCGGGCGGGTCTACGCGATCGCCACGACGGAACGAGCAGTTGAAGGAGGTGACTCGTGATAGATCCCAATCCACTGCCCTCCGACGATCCTGGCGGTTCGCCGCCTGCCGCCGACCCCGCGCTGCGGCGGAAGGCCGACGCGGTGGACCGGGCACGCACGGCCGGGTTGCCGGACCCGTTCGAGGCGTGGTTGCCCGAAGCCGCGCAGGCACTGGTGCAAGAGTTGCGCGTCCACCAGATCGAGCTGGAGATGCAGAACGAGGAGCTGCGCCGGACCCAGGTCGAACTGGCCGCAACCCGCGCGCGGTACTTCGACCTCTTCGACCTGGCCCCGGTGGGCTACCTCATCGTCCGGGAGAGCGGGCTGATCCTTCAAGCCAACCTGACCGCCGCCGCCATGCTGGGGGAGGTTCGCGGCGCGCTGACCGACCGGCCGGTCTCCCGCTTCATTTTCAAGGCCGACCAGGACACCTGGTACCTGTGCCGGAAGCGGCTCGTCAATACCGGGGAGCCGCAGTCGTGTGAGCTGCGGGTGGTGAAGCCCGACGGCGCCCATCTCTGGGTGCTGGTGGCGATCTCCGCCGCGTGCGCCGACGATGGCACGCCCCTGCACCGCGTGACGTTGACCGATATCAGCGAGAGCAAGCAGGCCGAGGCAGCGCTGCGTACGAGCAATGAGCGATTCGAACTGGCGGTCGCCGGTACCACCGACGGTCTCTGGGATTGGGACCGTACCACCGACGCCGTGTATTATTCGCCGCGCTTCAAGGAGTTGTTGGGGTACGCGGACGACGACCCGCGATTCCCCAACGTCTTCGAGTCGTTCCGTGAGAGACTCCACCCCGAAGATTTGGCCGCGACCGAAGAAGCGATCCGTCGGGCCGTTGAGGACGGGGTGCCGTATCGAGCGGTCTACCGGCTCCGGACCGCGACCGGTGACTGGTGCTGGTTCGAGGCGCGGGGGGCGACCGTCAGGGACCCGCAGGGCCGCACCACGCGGATGGCTGGCTCGATCTGCGATCTGACCGCGCGCAGGCGGTCCGAAGCGGAGCTGCGGGACAGCGAGGAACTGTTCCGGAGCTTCTTCGAAGCACCGGGCGGCCTGCGCGGGGTCGTGGAGTTGGAGACCGGCGATATCATTCACGTCCGAGACAATCCGGATGCAGCACGGTTCTTCGGACGAAGTCAGCGCGAACTCGAGGGCCGGCGGGCGTCCGAACTTGGCGTGCCCCCCGAGGCGATCCGATTCTGGACCGAACGCTACCTCGAGTGTTCACGAACCGGGGTTCCGGTTCAGTTCGAGTTCCAGGTGCCCGGGAGCGGGATGTGTTTGATGGTCGCAGTCTCGCCGCTGCCCATGGGACAGACCGGACGCACCCGCTTCGCCTACCTCGCCACGGACACCACCGAGCGAAAGCAGGCCGAATCCGCGTTAGTGCTGAGCGAGGAGCGGTTCAAAATGCTCGCGGGCGACGCACCGGTCGGAATCTTCGAGACGGACGCCGGCGGGAACTGCTTGTTCGTCAACGCTCGGTGGTGCAAACTGGCGAGCCTGACGCGAGACGCAGCAATGGGGCGTGGGTGGGTCGCGGCCCTGCACCCCGACGACCGCGAGCGGGTGTTCCGCGAGTGGTCGTCGGCGACGGAGGCCCGCTGTGAGTTCTTCTCCGAGTACCGGTTCCAAACAGCGGCGGGAGACATCGCCTGGCTGTCGGGGAACGCCGTCACCCTCCGGGACACGGCTGGCGTGACCATCGGCTTCATCGGCACGGTGACGGACATCACCGCACGCAAGCAGGTCGAGGATGCACTCCGGCAGAGTGAGGAGCAACTCCGGGCCATCATCGACAACGAACCGGAATGCGTCAAACTGCTCGACCGGGACGGCAAACTTCTGACGATGAACCCGGCCGGCCTCCGGATGATCGAGGCGGACGACCTGGAACAGGTCCGCGGGGTCCGCGTCTGTTCGCTGCTCAACCCGGTTGAGCAGTGTGCCTTCGATCAGTTGGTGGCGGCCACTTTCCGGGGCGAGCACGGCTCACTGGTCTTCGAGATGCAGGGGCTCAAGGGAACGCGGCGAACGTTGGAAACCCAAAGCGTGCCGATGTGGGACGCGGACCACCGCGAGGTGCGTGCCCTGCTCGGCGTGACCAGGGACATCACCGATCGGAAGCGGGCGGAGGCCGGGTTGGTGATGCGGGACCGGGCGATTCAGGCCGTCAACCAGGGGATCGTGATCACCGACCCGATCCTGCCGGACAACCCCATCGTGTACGTCAGCCCAGGGTTCGAGAGGATGACCGGGTACGCATCGGCCGAGGTCGTGGGGCGGAATTGCCGGTTCTTGCAGGGTAAGGACACCGACAAGACTGAGGTCGCACAAATCGCCGCCGCGGTCCGGGGCGGAGTGTCCCACTCGGGCGAGATGCTCAACTACCGCAAGGACGGCAGTACCTTCTGGAATGAGCTGTCGATCACCCCGGTGCGCGACCCGGACGGGCGGCTCGTCCACTTCGTCGGCATCCAGACCGACGTGACCGCCCGACGAAGTCTGGAAGACCAGCTTCGGCAAGCTCACAAGATGGAGGCGGTTGGCCAGCTGGCCGGTGGGGTGGCGCACGACTTCAACAACCTCCTCACCGTAATCAATGGCTACGGCGATCTCCTTCTATCGGAACTGCCGACGGGCGACCCCCATCGCGAGTTCGTCGCTTCGATAAGCGAAGCCGGCGAGCGGGCCGCGCGGCTCACCAGGCAATTGCTCGCGTTTAGCCGCAAGACAATCCTGGCACCGCAGGTTCTCGATTTGCGAGAGATGGTCGAGAAGTCCGCGAAGATGCTGCGCCCACTGATCGGCGAGAACATCGTGCTCGCGGTCATCAACGACCCGGCTCCGGTGCGCGTGAGTATTGACCCCGGCCAACTCGATCAGGTCATCATGAATCTGGTGTTGAACGCCCGTGACGCCATGCCCAACGGCGGCAACCTGACGGTCGAAGCGAAGACCGTCGAACTGGACGAGGAGTACGCCCGCCTTCACCCCGACGTGACGCTGGGCAAGTACGTTTTGATGTCGGTGTCCGACTCCGGTAGTGGCATGACGCCGGAAGTGAAAGCCCGGCTCTTCGAGCCGTTCTTCACGACGAAGGGCGTCGGCAAGGGGACCGGGCTGGGCCTGGCGATGGTCATGGGCATCGTCAAGCAGAGCGGCGGGCATGTGGCAGTCTACAGCGAACTCGACCACGGCACGACGTTCAAGCTCCATTTCCCCGCCGTCGAGGAACAGGCCGATACCACCAAGGGCCATTCGGGTGTCGCTGCCGTGCGGGGTGCGGAAACGGTCCTGTTGGTGGAAGACGAGGACGCGATTCGTGGTCTGGCTCTCATGGTTTTGCAATCCCACGGCTATAAGGTTCTGTCGGCGAGGGACGGTAAGGAGGCTCTGCTTCTGGTGGCGAAGCACCAGGGACCAATCCAATTGTTGTTCACGGACGTGGTGATGCCGGGCATGGGCGGTCGGGAGTTGGCCGATGCGTTGCAACCCCGCTACCCGCAGATGAAGGTAATCTACAGCAGCGGCTATCACAACGACGCCGTGGTGCGCCGCGGGATCGTGGAAGCGGAGGTCGCGTTCCTCCAAAAACCTTACTCGCTCAAAGCACTGGCGAGTACGGTCCGCCACGTCCTGGATCAGAAGTGATGGCTGAGCGAACCGCTGCGAGATACATGATTGGCTCACCACCGACCTTGCGTCCAATGGCGTGGACTTAAGGCGAGCGGGGGATGTCAATCCCCTGATTTGTCGCGGATGATGTGGAAATCAGGGCACTTACGTACCCCGCTCGCCTTTGGAATTCCTT